>DASYBA010000234.1:0-2756 GCA_036501005.1 Candidatus Xenobia bacterium
GTGACGGGAGGGGCCACCGGCTGGAGTTGAGGCGTCAGCGGCGGCACCAGGATGCGGGTGGTGCGGGGCACCGGAGCGGGCGGCGTCGTGCCCTTTGGCCCCCCTTTGTGCTGCTCCTCGGGCGGCGTGATGTTGGCCACGACGCCGCCCTGCGCCACGAACGTCTGTTCCTTGAGGTTGAGGATGGCTTCCGGCGCCTGGACCCAGTCGCCCGGGCCCTGCGCAAACTGCACGTGACCCAACAGGTTGACGAGGCCCGTCTGGCCCTGGTAGTGCGCGACGTCAGCCTGCGCCTTGCGCTCGCCCTGCTCGACGTGGACGTGCCCCACGGCGTTGCCCGTCTGCGCCTCCCAGAAGTACTCCAGCTCGTCACAATCCAGCATGGTGGGCTGCTGCGGCGTGGCCGTCGGTTTGGCGCCCGGCGTTTGCGACGACACGAGATGTACGGCGCCGCTCAAGAGCGCACGACGCTTCGCATAGAAGATGAGCATGTGGTCCGCGTTGACCGACGAGCCGGGCTGCGTGATGTGCACACCTCCCGTGAGCTTGCCAATCTGCGTCTCGGTATTGAACTCTGCGTGCTGGGTCTCCATCTCGGTGTCTTTCATGCTGAAGCGCACGTGGCCGTCGAGGTGGAGCAGTTTGTGGGGCGCCTCGTAGACGAACTGGTCGGCAAAGATGTGGACGGGGTTTTCTTTGCTCATGGTGGGAAAAGCCGGCGGATCGGCGGCCACCGTGCCAGCCAGGAGGAGAGAAAGAAACAGCAGGCGTTTCAGCATGGAGAAGGGGGAGCTTCCACGGCAGGCCCTCGAGCCCTCTGCCTGCCCGGAAAAACGCCCATCCTGGGCCCGCCCACGGCACGGCAGGAGTCGACCGGACAAGCGCCAAGGTCGTGCCCATGAGCCTTGTAGCCCCGCATCTGCATGAACTGATCGCCGCCCTCGAAACCGAGGTGGCCCCTGCCGCGCCGGTCGAAGAAAAAGTGCGTCACACCGAAGATGTGCTAAGCCGCTTCCTGGGGACGCGCCTGGAATTCCCTCCCTTCGTCCAGGCCAGCACCGACCACTACGCCCGCTATCTCGTCCACCGGGACCCCCAAGACAGGTTCTCGGTGGTGGCCATGGTGTGGGGGCCCCAGCAAAAGACGGCCATCCACGACCACGATGGCGTCTGGTGTGTCGAAGGCGTCTACCAGGGAGAGCTCGACATCACCCAGTTCGATATGCGCCCCCTGGATGGCGAGCGGTTGACCATGGAACCACAGAAGACGGTAGCAGCGGGGCCACGGGCAGTGGGCAACCTCATCCCGCCGTTCGAATACCATAGCATCAGCAATCCGCACCCCCACACGGCCATTTCCGTGCACGTGTACGGGCGGGAACTGAAATCCTGTCGCCGCTACATGCCCGCCGACGACGGCTTCTATCGGGCGGCCATGATCTCCCTTCGCTACGACGGGGACGTGGGCGTCTAGCGCGGCAGGCTCAGGTACGCGTTCTGGCTGCCGTCGCGGTGGCGGCGGTAGACCAGGTTGGCGAAGCCCGCCTGCGCCAGCTCCTTGGTAAAGCGGTCGGCTTCCACCGTCGACATGCGCACCATCTTGAGAAAATATTCGTCGCGGATGACGGGCCACGCCACCGGCACGATGCCCTGATCCCGCTCCGCCAGACGCACGGCACGGCGCAAAGCCTGGTAAGGATCCTCGGTGGGTGGGTGGGAGGGCGACCCGGTCTGGGCCAACCTTCGATACGACGTCACCGGCATGGCATCGTCGCCGGTAATCTCTTCCAGGCTCCAGACAATATACTCGTCGGCCGCTTCCCGCAATCGATAGGACAGGTTGGGACGCAGCGCCACGACCGTGACCTTTCGACTCAGCCGCTTGAGCCGCTCCACCACCTCGCAGAAGTCTGCATCGCCCGACACCAGGAACACGTGGTCGAAGGACTGGTCTCGGCCGTCCTCCAGCATGTCCAGGCTCATGACGAAGTCGACCATGTTCTTGATGGTGCGCCGACTGGCGTAGTCTTCGCGAGTGGGCACGTTGACCGTGTTCCATCCCAGCATGGCCCAATCGTCCTCGCCGTGGCGCGACTGCGTCACGATGCCATCCCAGTTCGCATACACCCGGGTTCGCACAAAGCCCATGCCGCACACCTCCCGGCTAAGCCGGTTCAGGTGTCGAACGATGCGGGCGACACTCGGCTTCTGCTGATGCTCGGTGGCACAGAAGAAGATGTTCTCATAGTCGACATAGCACGCAGTACGGTGGCTGCGGGTGGATTCCGCATGCTTCACGTCCACCGGGGCCGACTCGGGAACAGGAGGCGGTGACGGCTTGGACGGCACGGCCGGCGTTTTCACCGGCTCGGCCGGTTCGTGCGCCGGATCCGCGCGAGGCTCTTCCCGCTCCTGGCGGGCTTTCTGGGACGCCTCCTGTTTCTCGCGCCACCGCTCCCGGCGCGAGTTGTTGCGCGACATAGGCCTGTCTTCTGGTTGACCCCCGGGTGTCCTGTACGGGAGTTACCCGCCTGGCGTGGAAATGGGGGCCCCGTGTCTCGCATCGTATGGCTGGCTGCCCTACTGTTCCTGGCCCCCCCCGTCATGGCCATGCCCCGCGACATCACCATCCGGACCTCGCCGCCGGGGGCCACCATTACAGTGCTTGGCCCGCCCGACAGGGTGCTGGGCAAGACCGGTGAGATTCTCCACCTGGACGTGCCATCTTCACCCAACGAAGCCCTGCGTCTTCGACT
>DASYBA010000235.1:0-7720 GCA_036501005.1 Candidatus Xenobia bacterium
CACGATCCACCCTTCCAGGCTGTCGGTCCACACCATGCCCTGCAGGTCGTGCCGGGTGGCGCTGGGTACGACCTGCCACGTCTTGCCGGCATCCTCGCTGTGCAAGAGGAGGCCGTGGTCGCCACAGATCCAACCGTTCTCCGGCCCGATGAAGACCACCCGGTGCAAGGTATCGCTCACCTCCCCGGCCCCCTCGAGAGGTTGCTTGGTCCAGGTCTGACCGCCATCTTCCGTGTGCAGGAGCAGCCCATTGTCACCGCAGGCCCAACCGATATGAGTCCCGGTGAAATACACACTGTGCAGGTCGATGGGCACGCCGGTGGGTTGAGGCTCCCACGTCTTGCCCGCGTCGGCCGTGCGGAAGACCACCCCACCCTTGCCGACGGTGTAGCCGATCTTGGAAGTGGTAAAGAAGACGTCGGTGAGCTCGCCGCCCGGTTGTTTGTCGCCGGCCCAGGCCGGCCCAGCCAGCAACAAAGCGACCATCAGTGCTATCCAACCCTTCATGCGGACTCCTTTCTCACCTGGGAGCGGCTCACTAACCAGCGCATCACGGCGTAGAGCCCGGCGAACACCACCACCAGCGCGACGATCCAGTGCATTTTGGCCTTGACGGCATGGATGACCACGTTCGGATCGCCCGACAGCATGTCTGGGGTCAGGATCTGGACGCCAAAGAAAGCCAGCACGCATGCCCATAATCCCGCCCCCAGCACCGTCATGAGCGAGAATCGCAGGTAGTCCATGCGAAGAATGCCGGCGGGAATGGAAATCAAGTGCCGGATGACGGGCAGCAGCCGGGAGAAGAAGATGCCGCCCATGCCATAGGCCGCCACCCACGCTTCGGCCGTCTGCAGACCGTGTTCGGTGATGCCCACATAGCGGCCGAGCGACGCCACGATGGGCCTGCCTACCCAGGCGCTCACCCAGTAGCAGATGCTGGAGCCGATCCACGATCCGAAAGTCGCTGCCACCAGCACCAAGGGCATGCTCATCTGACCCTGGGCCGCCCAGAAAGCGGCCGGCGGCACAATGAGCTCGCTGGGGACAGGCACGATGGAGCTTTCCAAGGCCATGAGCAGCACGACCCCGGTGTATCCCCCGTCCCGCAGGGTCGTCATCATCCACACAAACAGGCTTTGCACGGCGGTCGTGCGTTCAAGACCCCCGGGGGGATCCCTGCTGAAAACCCGGGCGCAGGCCTGCAGGCGCGGCGGGGGGGCACGAGGTATATGACAGGCGCATGAATCTCCTTAAACTGGCCGACGACCGTTATGCCATCCAGTGGGATGATGGCGACCACAGCTTCGTATCGAAACGAGAGATCGAGTTTCGCGACGACGGAACCGTTCACGTCAAATACTATGGCGGCAAGGCAACCTTCGTGTTCGACACGGCCGGCGCGTATGTCCGCGAGTACTACGGCAACGCCGAGGGCTGACTCAAGATGAGCACTCCGTGCGGTCCGAGCCGGGCCTCGCGGGTCTGCCAGCTCGACGCCTGCTTTAGCTCCGCGACCCAACTCCCGGTCGGAAGCGCAACCGTCTTTTCCTGGTCGCTCCCGTTGAAGAGAAGGACGAGGGTGTCCGACCCCTTCGATCGAACGCACCCGATCACCTGGGCCGGCGTTTTCAACCACCGGGTCGACAAGCGCACCTGGGCGGCCGTCGACGGCCTCAAGACGGGGTGCTCCCGGCGCAAGCGCAGCAGCGTCCGATACCATTCGAAAACGTCCGCATGGCGAGCCTGGTCGGGCCAGTGGATCATGTTGACCGAGTCGCCCTTGTCGTAGCTGTTGTCGTCTCCGCCCTTGCTGCGCAGGAACTCCTGGCCGCTGCCCAGGAACGGGATGCCCGGCGACGTCAGCAGGATGGCCGCGCCCAGCTTGTCCATGGCAATGCGGTCCGCCTCCGACGAGTCGGGGGCCGATAACGCCAGACGGTCCCACAGGGTATGGTTGTCGTGGCATTCGATATAGTTGACCGTTTCCAGGGGGCTGTCGCAGAAGTCGTCTATCGATCCCATCATGCCCGCCTGGACGGCCTCGGCGGCGAGGCCGGCTTCGAGAAAGCCCGGCTCTTTGGGGTGGAAGACGTCCCCCCGCAGGGCGTCCCTGAAGTGGTCGTTGAAGACTGCTACCCCCAGGCCTCGCTGGCGGCCCTTCGCCATGCCCCGCACCGGCGTGTCGCCGGCAGTCCACGGTTCCCCACAGATCAACAAGTTCGGATCCAGGGTGTGCAGTTCAGCCGCGACCTGCCGCACCGTCTCCATGTCGAGCAACCCCATCAGATCGAAACGGAAGCCGTCGACGCCGTAGTCGACCACCCAGTGCCGCAAAGAGTCCAGCAGAAACCGCCGGGCCATGGGCGCCTCGCTGCGAAACTCGTTGCCACACCCCGAGCCGTTCCACAGGCTGCCGCCGGGTTTGTGGCGGAAATAGTAGCCCGGCACCAGCCCCTCGAAGCTGCCCTGGCGATCGTACACTTCCTGGGCGGTGTGGGTGTAGACGACGTCCATCACCACTCGGATGCCGTGGCGGTGGAAGTCGTTCACCATCTCCTTGAACTCCCGTACGGCATCGGTCTCGGCATAGCGCGCCTCCGGCGCATTGTACAGCGCCGCGTCGTATCCCCACCCGTAGCCGCGACCGGCAAAGGTCTGCACCGGCATCAACTGGACAGTGTTGATGCCCAGCGCCAGGAGATGGTCGAGTCCGCCGGGCGTGCCTCGTTCCACCAGGCCCAGAAACTTGCCCGGGTGGTGGCTGCGGGCCGCTGGGTCGACAGTGAAGTCCCGCACGTGCATCTCGTAGATCACGGCATCCTGGGCCGGAAAGTCGGGGCGGGGGACGAGAGCGGTACGGTCCGCCATGACGATGCCTCGCCCATTCCAGGCGGTGGCCGCTTCGGCATACGGATCGACCAGTTCGTCCTGAGGACGAAACCGGGGATTGGCCCCTGAGGCACTGAAGGTGTAATAGAGCCCGCGGCAATCTCGGTGTATCGTGTAGTCCCAGGTCCCGTCCGGATGCCGTGCCATGGCATGGACCTCCCCCTTTCCACCTTGGGGCAGGCGATAGCCATGCAGCATCACCTGGGAGGCGGTCGGAGCCCAGACGCGAAAGACCGTCGCGGCAGGCGTGTAGAGCGCCCCCAGGGGTTGCGTCGAGGTCGGCAGGCTGGCGATGGCAGGTATCGTCACAAGCAGGATGAGGGCGAGAAGGTTTTTCAACATGAGGGTAAAAAAGTTGCTGTCCGGTGGAAGGTCCCAGGGGGGCAGGTCCCGAATCGCCGCCCGAGGTAACGCCTCCTGCCGAGTTCGCCACCCGATTCTGAAGCCTTTTTTGTTAGATGACCACTGACTCTCAAGCCTGGACCAATCCGGCTGCCAGCCAGACTGTAAAGTGCTTCCGCTGCCTATCGTCGGAAGTGCGCCGCATGCTGTTCTGCCGCACTTGCCGAGACCAGTTGCGCACCGCGCAGTTGGATGTCCGCCGCATCACGACCCGCATTCGCAAGGGGGTCCAACTGGCCGGCAGCGGGCAACTGTCGCAGTCGGTGCTCGAGTTTGAGAAAGCCTTGCAGGCCGACCAGCACAATCGCGGGGCGTTCGAAAGCCTCATGGTCCTGTACGGCTCGCTGAATCGGCTGGATGCCGCGGTGACGCTCATGGAGGCTCATCCGTTTGAAGAAGGGGCCACCCTCGAGCCGTACCTGCAGGTCGCGCTGTTCTACCATCTGCGAAAATTCAGCGCCTTGGCCGAGATTGCCATCCGGCGGGCCATGGAGCGGCGAGAATCGCCCGAGGGCCACGTGCTGCTGGGGCGCATTTACCGGGAGCAGGAAAACTGGACGAAGGCGGTCCAGTGCTTCCGGCGGGCCATCAAGATGCAGCCTGGCAATGCGCGTCTGCATTGCGACCTGGGCACGGCCCTGTTGCGCCTGGGCGAGACCGACAAAGCGCGCACCCAGTTGTCCCGAGCCGTGGCGCTAGAGCCGGACAACGCCACGTTCCACTTCTACATGGCCACCGTGCACGAGGCTCGGGGCGACCTGGTGCGGGCCGGCAAGGAAATGCGGGTGGCGGCCAGCCTGAATCCCGATTTTCGCAACTCGGCCATTGACCTGGCCTTCCAGCTCCTGGTCAACAAGATGCGAGACGGCGACCTGCGGGGCGCTTTGAATGAGTGGGAGCGGTGTGCCAGGGACAATGCCGAAGTCTTTCCCGGTCCCTTTCTGGAAGAGTGCCATCAGTTCCTCACCCGGGTCATCGCGGTCCAGCACGTGCACAACCTGGTCGGGCAGCAGCCCCTGCTGCGTTGCCTCGACCAGAAGGCCTTCCATCGTTTTCAGAGCCAGTTTGCCGAGCTGCCTCGGGTGGTCTTCTACCTGGGCCTGGCACACCACTGGTTCAGCGCCTCCAAGTCGTCGCAGGAGCCGTATCGGGCCTTTCCCACCGTTCCCCTCGACTTCGTCTTCGAGGAGTGGATGGATCTCCACGCCGCATTGTCGCACGACAGCCCCGTGCATCGGCCGTTGGCGCCCTTGGAGGTGTACGAGCTGCTCATCGGGGCCACCGGCCAGGCCCTGGGCCAGGCCCGGCAGGTGCTGGTGCAGCAAGGCTTGGAGTCGATCTCCAATGAGGACGAGGAAGAAGACGAAGGCAGCGTCGAGCGAGCCCTCGGCACCTCCCTGTGGGCGGTGAGTCTGGAGAGCTACCTGTTGGCCGAGGCGGTGCGCCGCTGCCGGGATTATCCGTCCGCCTTCCTGGAGCACTTTCATACCGCCCGCAAGCACCGTGAACGGCGCCACTTTAGTGGCGCCATCGCGGAGTTCGAGCAAGCCGTGGCCGCCCTGCCGCGCAAGGCCGCCTTGCGCAACATGCTGTGGAACCTGTACATTCGGGAGGAGCGGTTCGCCGAGGCTCTGCGCCACTGCCGGGAGACCTTGACCTTTTCCAAGCACCGGCTCTATCGGGCTGCCGCCTGCAACGACATGGCGTACTGTCTGGTGGAGATGGGGGCGCCCCTGCCAGACGTGCTGGCCCTGACCGATCAGGCCCGGGAGCTGGCGCCCAGTGTTTTCGACCACCACATCGACGAGACCCGGGCGTGGGCCCTCTATCGAGAGGGGCGCTTCGAAGAGGCGGTCCAGTTGATGGAAAAGGTGCTGACGGCCATGAAGGATGAGCCCCCCAGCTCCGTTCACTACTACCACTATGGCAAGATGTTGCTCGCCGTGGGGCGCCGGGAAGTAGCCCGCAAAGCGTTCAACAAGGCCCTGCAAATCGAAGGCAACGTCGAATCCGACTGGGGTATCAGCAGCAAGGTCAAGACTGAGCTGGATCGGTGGGACGAGCGGTAGACACCTTTGACGCCCTGGGGTGTGGCGGCGGACCGGAGTGCGTCAAGACGCTGAAGGCCGCCGGCGTCGCGATCAGCCAGCGACTGGGGGCCCGCCTGGTGGCCCTGGCCCGCAAGCACGTTCAATTGTCCCTCGCGGTGCTGGAGGAGGCGACGCCGGGCAGCCCTCTGGAGGCGTTACTGCTGGCGCATGCTTCGATAGAAGCGCTGGAACCCGCCCTGTCGGCGTTTTCGCACCTGCGAGTCGCTCGTGAAGACGACCTGGCCCACATCGTCACCGTGGATGAAGTGGATGGGGCCGACACCCCGTCGTCTTCTCTTCTGCCCGTCGTGCTGGGCGCTCCGGTGCAAGGCCACCTGCACGGCTCCCTGTTCGACAAGTCTCGTCTGGAAGAAGCGGCCCTGTCGTTCCTCGACGGCGAGGACGACCAGCGAGTGGTGGAAAGCTGCCGCTACCTGTTCCGCGCCGCCCTGCAGGCCGGACAGGATCCGCTCCCGCTGCTGCTGTCGGCGTTCAAGCGCCAGAAGCGGCCCCTGTCGCTGGAAGCCGCCACGCTTGTCAAGACCCACCTGAGCAAGGACATGGGACGGTCTCTGGAAGACCTTCTATCGGACCGGCCCGCCCGAGTGAGAGAAGGCCTGTCGGCGCTTCTTTCTGCCCCAGACGAGCAGTGGAACCGCATCGTCCAGGTGCTGCTGCTGCCGGTGCTGACGCAACTGCTCACCTCTCCCGACAACCTGCACACCGTCTTGTCGGTCCTGCCCCGCATCAGCGCCATGCGATGGCAAGACACCGCCGGCATGGAAGACATGTTGGACGTCCTGCTGGCTGAAGCCGCCGCCTACGACAGTCCGGAGCGCATCGCCCTGGGCACGTTTCTCTCGGCCCTGCACGAGACCTGGCCTCCCCTGACAGACTTCGTCAGCGATCGATTGCGGCAGACCCGGGATCTGAACCTGCGGGCTTTCTACCTGAGCGTTCTATCGCGCGTGCCGCGCTCTTTGGAAGTCGAGCAGCTTTGTATCGAAACCGCTGTCGAGACTGTCCTGTCTGGGGGCCATGACGCCGGCTTTCAGGAACGCTTGCGGCCGACGCTCTTGAAACTGGGCCCCGGGGTGCTGGAAGCGATGGCTCGTGCGCCGCTGGCGCCCATCATGCGGCCCTACTTGATTCGGCTCTGGTGCGAGGGCGATCCGAACGCGGATGTCATGGCAGCCTTTGCCGTCCAGGAACTGGTGAGGCGACAGCGCCCGGCTCTGATCGAATTAAGCCGAACGGGTCTGCTGGTGCATCTGAGCGTCGTGGAGAAAGTGCGGTCCACCCCGGCGGCGGTAGCCTTCATTCAGGACGAAGCGTCGACCCTGGAAGACTCCGAAGACGAGTCGGTGTATCGGTTGCTGGCTCGCCTGGGGCTCGCGCCGCTCCAGTGGTTCTTTGCCCGCTTGCGGGAGGAGGGGGCCCTCAACGCCAACAGCGCCCCCTATCGCCTGAAGGGGTTCGCCCGCACCTTGGCTGCTCTCCTGGCAGAGGCAACCTATGTCTCGATGGAGGCGGGCGACGCGGTGGCGGACATGGTCGACGAGCTACCCCGTTACGACTTTGTCCGTGAGCCTGCCCTCCCCATCACCGTCGCTTCCCTGGGGAAACTCGGGTCCGTGGCGCGGCCTGGCGCGGCTCGGATCCTGCTGGGCATCATCTTGAGGCGAGTCTCGCAGTGGCCCGACGTCGCCCTGCACGCACTGGTTGAGTTTCACGTCCATCCGGTGCTGCGCGACGAGGTCGAGCAGCGGCTCTTGGGGTTTCTGCAGAGCGACGACACGACTCGTCCGGTCTTGCGCGCCGCGCTGGAGGCCACGGACTGGCTGCTGCAAGGGCCGTTGTGGCCGGCATGCGCTGACAAGCTAGCCATGGCGCTGTCACGAACGGTGTTGCGACGGCAAAACGAGTCCAGCCTGCAGAGCGTAATGTCGCAAGCCCTCCAACCCGGCGATGCGGACAACACCGGCGTCCGGCTGCCGGCCGCCTGGGACAAACCGGATCGGGATCTCGCCCTGGTCATTCTCGGCCGCCTCGCCGCGCATCCCAAGGTGCCGCTCCGCATGGCTCGAGCGCTGACCGTCCGCCTCATCTCCTTTGTCGACGATTGGCTAGACTACCAGGTGCGGGGGCGGGATCTGTACTTGCAGCGAGACACCCCGTTGTGGGCCGTGCTGGGAGACATGCTGGGGGCTCGCCCGGGGGACGAGCCCCTGGCCGAGGCCGTGGACGGCGTCATGATCCGGCTTCTGGAAGCGCACGGCCAGGCCCCGCTGGCCCTGGCCCTGGAGCGCCGTGAGGATGCCCTGCGACTGGTGGTT
>DASYBA010000236.1:0-3232 GCA_036501005.1 Candidatus Xenobia bacterium
ATCCCGGTGGCCCTGCTCCTGGAGGCGTACTGCCTCCACCACTACCCGCTGCAACTTGTCGACCGTGGTTTTCTCGGCATAGGCAATCCAGGCCTCGCAAGTGGGCGGGGTCGCGACCCGGGCGACCTGGGCCGCCTGGCCGCGGGAGAGACGCCCCTGGGCGTGCGCTTCTGCGACTTCCGGCTGGCCCGCCAGGGCTCGGCGCAACTGCCGAAGGCGATACGCCTGCCGTGGACTGAACCCGAGACGCTCGACCAGGTATTGTTGAAAGGTGGCAAACCGCAGCGAGCCATGGATTTCCAGGCGCTCGGCTTCCCATAGCTTGTGGAGGAGCACGTCGTCCAGGCTCTGTTGAAAGAGCAGGGCTTGACGTACGGCCCGGTCCATGTCGAAAACCGTGGCATCCTTCGGACAGGTGAAGTCTGGCACACAGGCCGGCCGGACCGGGCTCCAGGAGAGATGGTCCCACCGCCGGGTCTCCCGCTCCGCCCGTTCCTCCGCCTCGGTGACCAGGCGCTGCAGCTCGGCCCGCAAGGCGGTCGGGTCCGGCATGTCGTCCTCCAGCGTGGCAGCGAACAGGTCGTCAGACGCCCCCGACTGGAACTCGGCGGCCAACGTCTCCAGAAACTCAGCCTCGCTGATGTCGCGCTCCCACAGTCGACAGGAGACTTCGAACGCTACGTCCCAGGTGACTTGCAGCTCCGGCGACAATTCGAAGGTCAGGAGCCGGGTCTCTTCTTCTTCGTCTGGCTGGCCATCCAGCATCCGTTCCAGACTGCGAACGGACATGATGGTGGCGAGACGACCCCACAGAAAGTCCTCTTCCGGAGCAGCGCCACGGAGGATGGCCCGCACATGGCAGCGGGAAATGCGGCCGGCACGCCACAATCGGTCCGTTTCGGGATAGCGAATCACCTGGGTCTCCAGCCAGGCCAGCTCCTGCGCCTCCCGGATGCCGATACCCAGGTGCTCCCGTACGTAATCTTTGCGCAAGGCATATCCCAGGTCGAGCAACCCCGAGTCCTGCAACAGGCTCGAGAGCATGGTGCCAATGGCTCTCTGCACTGGGGTATGGGCGGTCAGCAGAAACCGTAGCTCATCATCCAACCGGGCCGCCACGGCAGCTCGTTCCAGTTCTGTTCCATACGCCAGAGCAATCCCCATATGTCTATTGTATCGAATAACGAACAATTGTCAACCATGGTTTTGAAATTTCTTCTGGTACTGACGCCTCTACTACGAGTCTATCGCCTGACACGGTGCGGTTTTGGATGGGGTCGCTACTCATATTGTTGTCCTGCCGAACAGGGTCTCGAGGGGGGGTAAATGCTTGGGTCGGCCGTCACTCAGCATGAAAGGGGAACTTCACCGTGAAGACGGGCACTGGGGCTGTTGTCATCGGATGTCCGAGGGTGGGATATCAGGACGTTGGTGCTCTTTGCTCACCATGATTTCTCGACCCGCGGCCAGGGGGCCACCGATCAAGAACGTGTGGTTCGCCCGCTGGCTCAGCGAGCGGGACCCCTCCATTGCGACACGGGCGCCCTCCCCGTCGCCATCGTGCTGGCCGGGCTGGCGCTGGTCGAAGCTCGCAGACGTCAGTAAGCCATAGAGCAGCTCCACGGACGGTACCGTCGCCAGCCAGTCATTGTGACAGGCCAGGGCGGCCGGCGGAGTACCATGGCGCACGGAGCTTTGTCCCAAGGTCACCCTCGAAGGCACCCGTCTGACGCATAAGACCGATGTCGCCTTCGCGCTCAACGAGCACCCCCGGGCGGTCGGACGTCGCAAGTACCGCTACCATTCGCCGGTGATCTCGGCCGAGTCGGGCGCGTTCACCAATGTGCCCTGGGGTCGCGTCTGATCAACTTCTCGGCTGGGGAAGAAGCCGTGGACTCGGGCCCGGCAACTCACCCACTTCGGCATCGACCACGACTTTCGCTGGCTGGAGGAGCGGCTCGAGCCGCTAGCCTTTTATCGAGGAGCAAGCGCTGCTGCGGAAACTGATGGGCCAGTCGCTCCTGCCCTGGATCGAAGTCGATATAACCAACAGCGATATCGGGCAGGTCGCCGACGACCTTGCCGACTGGCTGGAATCCACGGGCGGCTTGTACCAGGCGTGAGGTAGAGGGCCGGCAGGGGGGAGCCCGAAGAAGGCGGCCCAGCTTAAGGAGGTCAGCATGCCCAGCAAGCTCAGCACAGAGCACCCCCCCAGCACCGTGGCCGCCACTCGCGACGCCCAGGGGCACGGCACCTTTTCTCCGGATGCCACCCCGCACACCCGCGGCATGAAGCTGCACGGCAAGGACCCCTCCGCCGTCCGCCGCCATATCCGGGCCACCGCGCCCGCCGCCCAGCAGGTGCAGGACGAGCGGACGGGCATGTCGCTGGAAGCCCTCCGCCAGGACTTCATCGACAACCTGCACTGCTTCCAGGCCCGGGACGAACGCAGTGCCACGCCCCATGACCTCTACATGGCCCTGGCCTTTACCGTGCGAGACCGCCTCATCGACCGCTGGCTCCGCACCATGAAGACCTATCACGAGCAGAAAGCCAAAGGCGTCTGCTACCTGTCGGCGGAGTACCTGACCGGCCGCAATTTGTGCAAGAACCTGGTTAACACGGGGCTGTACGATACCGCCCAGCAGATGCTGGCCGACCTGGGCCACGACCTGGAGGACCTGGCCGAGCAAGAGGACGAGCCCGGCCTCGGCAACGGGGGCCTGGGACGACTGGCAGCATGTTTCCTCGACTCCATGGCCACGCTGGACATCCCCGCCATCGGCTATGGGATTCGATACGAATTCGGCATCTTTGAACAGGAAATCCGCGACGGCTGGCAGATCGAACGCCCCGACAAGTGGCTCCGCTTCGGCAATCCGTGGGAGATCGCCCGCCCCGAATACCTGGTCGAGGTCAAGCTGGGCGGGCACACCGAGGGCTACACCGACGAACAGGGTCAGTATCGGGTGAAGTGGATTCCCGCCACGACCGTGCTGGGCACCCCGTTCGATACCATGGTGCCCGGCTACGGCACCGAGACCGTGGGCACGCTCCGGCTGTGGAGCGCCCGAGCCAGCGAAGAGTTCAACCTGCAGACCTTCGAGGCGGGGGACTACACTCGGGCGGTAGCCAACAAGACGTTCTCGGAAAACATCTCCAAGGTGCTCTATCCCAACGACAGCACCCGCGAGGGTCGCGAGCTGCGGCTGGAGCAGCAGTACTTCTTCGT
>DASYBA010000237.1:0-6589 GCA_036501005.1 Candidatus Xenobia bacterium
GATCTGCAGCTTGCGAGCGGTCCCGAGATGGATCAATTGATGGGCTCAAACCCCTATCGCGGCGCCGAGATTGGCTTGTATCGGCGCACCGAGGGCACACCGAGCGCCCAGGAGTTCGTCGCCGTCTGGATGCAGGTGCACTACCGGGACCATATCGGAGCGGCGGCAAAAGCCGACCAACTACGCCATCGGCGATACACGCAAAGGCGCCAGGCTAGACTGCCAGTGACGGTCTACGCTTCAACCGCGTGCGGGTGACCCCGCAGGCGGAAGAAGCTCACCATGCACAAGAAAAGCACGGAGGCGGCCAGAAACTTGGCCGCGTACGGGATCTCGGGCACTGGATCGAAGAAAGCCTCCATGGTGCCGGCCACCAGCAGCATGGCGATGACACCCACCATCAAGGCCACGGAAGCCTGGCCTGCCCGCCGGATGGCCTCCCCGCGGGTGTACGGCCCGGGGCGGATGGCGGCATCAGCCATGAGAAGGCCCGCCCCCCCGCTGATGAAGATGGCGCTCAGCTCGATGACGCCGTGGGGCGCGACGAAGGCCCAGAAGCTCGTGGCGACGCCCGCCTGGCCCACCACAAACGCGATGGCGCCGAGCATGACGCCGTTGTACCACATCAGGTAGAGGGGGCCCAAACCCAGCAGGAGGCCTGTTGAATAGGCCAGAATCGACACGCGGATGTTGTTGGTGATGATCGTGGCAGAGGCCATGGGCCGTTCGGTGTCGGGTAGCCAGTTCTTGACCCCGGCATGACGGTCGGCGAGGCGTTGCAGTTCGTTCGACCATCCGCTGCCCAGGAGAACGTCGGGCATCTGGGGGTTGAGCGCCGTCATGGCCGCTCCCATGACCATGCCCACCACGCACGCCAGGACGGCGGCCGCGATGTAGCGCCAGTACTGGTTGACTGCCCGGGGAAAGTCGTCGAGGAGCAAATCGCGCATACTGGTGCCGGCCGCGGCTGGGGCCGTATAGATACACGCATATGCCCGGGCCACCAGCCGGTTGAGCCGGTCCAGCTCGGCGTTGTTCTTGCCCCGACTGCGGGCACGAGACAGGCCGGACGCCGTTTGTCGGTAGCGTCGACCCAGCTCCAGCACCTGGTTGGCCGACAGGCTGTTGAGACCGTGTCGATCGACCTGGTCGAGGATCGCTTCCAGCCGGTCGGGCGGGTTTTCCATCCGGTCCATGGTTTGCCAGTTGAGGGACGCCGGCCTCCTGACTGTCCCGCTGGTTCCCATCGGGGCAGTCAGAAGGACTCCCCTGCTTGAGCCGCCAGCTTGTGGTCGTCACCCCGGAGAACGTCGAGGTCACCTTCGACCTGGCCGGACTGGGCACGCGCTTCCTGGCCTCGCTCATGGATTACGTCCTGGTCGGGCTGGTCATGCTGGCTCTCATCTTGCTGTTGGTCTACGCCTTTGCCAATCTCCTCGGGCTGACGGGAACCTGGCTGGTAGCCGCTTGCATTCTGCTGGGATTCATGGTTGACTGGTGCTACTTTATCGGTTTTGAGAGCGGCTGGCGGGGGCAGACGCCGGGCAAGCGCCGCATGGGGCTGCGTGTGCTGCGGGCGGGGGGATTTCCGGTGGACCGGAGGGCCATCATCATCCGCAACTTCATGCGGGCGGTGGATTTCCTCCCCGGTTTCTACAGTGCCGGGGTCGTATCGATTTTTGCCAGCTCGCAGAACCAGCGGCTGGGAGACATGGCCGCCGGCACCGTCGTGGTGCGAGAAGAGGCCGAGACGGCGGAGCATCCGTTGCACCCGCAACCGGCCCCGGCGCGATTTCCGGCCGACGTGGTCAGCCGGCTCTCTCCCGACGGCGCGGAGCTTTTGCGCGGCTACATGGGTCGGCGGCAGGACCTGGATGACGAGGTGCGGGAGCGCATCGCCACCGGGTTGATCCGGTTGTTCGCTCGCCAGCTCGACCTGCCGGAGGCTGCGCTGCATCCACCGGATGCCAGTCTGATGTCGCTCTGGAGCGACCGCGAGGCACAGCTTGCCCCGCTGGAACCAAAGGGGGTGGATCTATGGAATTGAGCACCACGGAAGGCGTGGTCGAGCTGCACGTTCATCTGGGGGGGGCCGTGCCCATCCATCGGTTGTACGAGTCCGCGGTCGACCGGGGCATCCGCTTGCCGGTGCAAACCTACGACGAGTTCCTCGAGCACCTGCACCGCCGTCGGGACAACTCCGGCTCGCTGGAAAAATACCTCGAGGTGTACGAGGTGGTGGAGCGCATCCAGAGCGGCCCCCAGGCTCTGCGAGAGGCGGTGCTCATCGCGCTGAACGGCGTGGCCAGGACCGGCGGCGCCAGCTTGATCTCCGCCGAGGGTGAAGCGGAGACTCCCGTTCGCCATCGACTTCCGATACGAGGTATCGAACTACGCTTGAACCCCATGAAGCGAAATGGAGGCGGCATCTGGGATCTGGATCGCGTCATGCTGGCGGCCTCCTCCGCCGTGCAGGAAATTCGCACGGCCTACAAAGGCAGACTGCGGGCCGGTCTCATCGTGTGTCTGGGGCGGGATCTGCCGTGGCAGCAGAATGAGATCCTGGCCGAGAAGGTCGCCATCTGGACGGCCAGCGGCCTGCCGGTGGTGGGCATCGACCTGGCCGGGGCTGAGTCCGCCCTGCCCCTGTCGGATGCGGCCGATCTGCAGCGCATGGCGGCCATCTTCGACATGGCCGGCCCGCGCGTCGGACGCACCGTGCACTGCGGAGAAACCCGTTCTGTGTCGATCGAGACGTTTCTGGCCACCATGGAGGCGCTGAAGCCCCACCGGGTCGGCCATCCGCTGGCGGTGGCGCGCGCCTGGTGGGAACACCAGGACGACCGGGGGCTCAAGATCATGGCCGAGCGGGGCATCGTGGCCGAGCTGTGCGTGGTATCGAATCTGTTGACCAAGGCGGTGGAGGACGTCAGCGAGTATCGGAAGCTGCTGGACCTGTTCGATACCTACGGCGTGGGCTACACCTTCTCCACCGATGCGCCGGCCTTGCAAAAGACGACGCTGGCCAGCGAACTGGCGCTCTTGCAGGAAAAAGGCGCCATCACCGACGAGCAGCTCCAGCGCTCCTTCCGCACCAGCCAGCAGGCGACGTTCCTCCGCTAGCAGGAGCCATTAGGTTCGGACTGGCGGTCTTGCAGCGGCTGGGAGGCTCCGGGGGCGCAGCTCAAGTGCGGAGTCAACGGGTCCTGTATCGAATCTCGGATCCTTATCTCAGGTTCTGGTTTCGCTATGTGGCGCCTTTCCAGTCGCTCATCCAACTGGGCAAGGCGGAACAAGTGTGGCAGCAAGAGATTGCGCCGTCGCTAGACGAGTTTGTCGCCCGCACGAGCTGGCAGGAAGTCTGTCTCGCTCACTTGTGGGGCCTGCGAGCCGCCGATCGCCTCCCCGCCGACGTTGCCCAGTTGGGGCGCTGGTGGGATGGCCACGATGAGATTGATCTGGTGGGCTTGTGGAAGGGGTACGCAACGGTCGTGGGGGAGTGCAAGTGGAGGGCCTCGCCCGTCGGGATAGACGCCCTCGCTGCAGGCCCGCGCCGAGCGAGAAAATGTGTCTCTTCCGGGCCGAGCGCGCGTTCCAGCCGGTCGCTTGGCTGCTGAGCCTGCTGAAGGAGCAGGATTCTAGGGCAGCCGACCGGAACGTGAGGAACAAGAAGACACCGCTGCTCCACTTCGTCTGGTGTTCGAATCCAACCAAACGGAGCAATCGGTGTCTTCGTCCCTACTGTACCACGCTTTCGGCCTCCGGGGCTACCATTATGATAGAACGAAATATCAAGGAAACGACGTCATCTTTTGCATTCGGCCGGCGGCCCGACGACTGCGTTGCTCTCAGTGCGGCTCCCGCCACGTCATCTGTCGGGGCAAGAGCGAGGCTCGGGCCATCCGCACGGTACCGGTCGGCTCAAAGGGAACGCTGCTGAGTCTGGAGATCCCTCGCGTCGAGTGTCAGGAGTGCGGCACGGTCCGCCAGGTGGAGCTGGGGTTTGCCGACCTCCGCCGGACGTATGCACGGGCGTTTGAGCGGTATGCCTTGGGGTTGTCGCGGTTCATGACGATCAGCGACACGGCGAAACACCTGAAGGTGTCGTGGGATACGGTCAAGGACATCCAGGCACGGTTCCTGGCCGCCAGGTACAGCCGACCGAAACTCCATGGCATCCGCTACCTCGGCATCGACGAAATCTGTGTCGGACACGGCTACCGGTACCTGACTGTGGTTCTCGATATGACGCGTGGCGCCATCGTCTTCGTGGGGAACGGCAAAGGTGCGAAAGCCCTCGAACCGTTCTGGCGCCGATTGAAGTTTTCACGCGCGAAGATTGAGGCAGTAGCCATGGACATGTCTGCCGCCTACGTGGACGCGGTGACTGGAAATCTGCCGGGGGTGCCCATCATCTTTGACCGGTTCCACGTGGTCAAGCTGTTCAATGAGAAGTTGACAGCCCTGCGGCGTCAATTACAGCGGGAGGCTTCGGATGCAGACAAGGAGGTCCTGAAGGGAACCCGGTGGCTCGTGCTCAAGAACCCTGAGAAGCTGGAGGACCGGAGAAACGAGAGGGACCGGCTCGAGAAAGCGCTTCGGCTGAACAGACCGCTGGCGGCGGCTTACTATCTGAAGGAACATCTTCGGACGAAGCTGTGGGCCCAACGCGACCGGTCCGAGGCTGGAATCCTCCTCGACGATTGGATAGGACAGGCCCGGGCTCTCGAACAGAGTGTCATGAACACGCTTGCCAGTACCCTGGAAGCCCACCGCGAGGGCATCCTGGCCTGGTACGATCACCACATCACCAACGGTCCACTCGAGGGCATGAACAACAAGGTCAAGACCATGCAACGACAGGCCTATGGGTTCCGGGACATAGACCTCGCTTTCTGCTTTTGCTCCGTTGGGGGGCCCCGTACCTTGGATGCCAGCAGGCCCCGGGCCGCCACCGCGGCCACAGTCTGTCCGCCTGCCTCTGCTTCCGTCCGTCGTCGCCCGCCAACCATCCAGTCGGACGAACAGCCTCTGTCAAGGCCGTAGAGCGAAGCGTGCCTCGACGGGGGCTGGGCGTTCGACTACCTGTAGCGCGGCGCGACGACGGGCGGAAGCAGTTGCGAAGTCACTTCCTACCGCGGAGGATCAAGAGCCCCGCGGCGTTTGAGCGGGCCCCAGCGGGGGGGGTGGGGAGAAGCTCCCCGAAGCGACCACGATCCGATAGGACTCCCGGCCGAGCAGTCTCTACGGCGAAAGTACGCTTCGTCCGGAAGACCCGAAAATGTCTTCCTGGTCGACCCCGAGGCTATCTACGAGCAGGCTTTTGGATGCGGCACCGTCGGGACTACTGGGACAGCCGCCCCACCGCGTGAGAAGAAATTCAAAAATTGGTTGACATTCGTTCGTTATTCGATACAATAGGAGTGTGGGGATTGCGCTGGCGTATGGGACAGAACTGGAACGAGATGCCGTGGCGGCCCGGTTGGACGATGAGCTACGGTTTCTGCTCACCGCCCATACGCCGGTGCAGAGAGCTATTGGCACCATGCTCTCGAGCCTCTTGCAGGATTCGGCGTTGCGCGACCTTGGGTATGCCTTGCGCAAAGATTACGTGCGGGAGCATTTGGGCATCGGTATCCGGGAGGCGCAGGAGCTGGCCTGGCTGGAGACCCAGGTGGTTCGCTATCCCGAAACGGACCGACTATGGCGTGCCGGCCGTATCTCCCGTTGCCACGTGCGAGCCATCCTCCGCCACGCTGCTCCGGAGGAAGACTTTCTGTGGGCCCGTCTCGCCACCATCGTGTCGGTTCGCACCCTGGAACGGATGCTGGACGGGCAGCCAGACGAGGACGAAGAGACCCGGCTCCTGACTTTCGAATTGACGACCGAGCTGCAAGCCATCTGGGACGTGGCGTTCGAAGTCGCCTGTCGACAGTGGGAGCGCGACATCAGCGAGGCCGAGTTTCTGGAGACGTTGGCCGCCGAGTTCCAGTCGGGGGCGTCTGACGACCTGTTCGCTGCCACGCTGGAGGACGACATGCCGGACCCGACCGCCTTGCGGGCCGAGCTGCAGCGGTTGGTCACCGAGGCAGAGGAGAAAGCGGAGCGGGAGACGCGACGGTGGGCCCATCTCTCCTGGAACCCGGTCCAGCCGGCGTGCGTGCCAGACTTCACCTGCCCGGAAGGTGCGACGGTTTTCGACATGGACCGGGCCATCGGTCAGGCCCTGTTTTTTCAACAGAGCCTGGACGACGTGCTCCTCCACAAGCTATGGGAAGCCGAGCGCCTGGAAGTCCATGGCTCGCTGCGGTTTGCCACCTTTCAACAATACCTGGTCGAGCGTCTGGGGCTCAGTCCTCGGCAGGCGTATCGCCTGCGGCAGTTGCGCCGAGCTCTGCTGGGCCAGCCGGAAGTCGCAGAAGCGCACGCCCAGGGGCGTCTCTCCCGGGGCCAGGCGGCCCAGGTCGCCCGGGTCGCGACCCCGCCCACTTGCGAGGCCTGGATTGCCTATGCCGAGAAAACCACGGTCGACAAGTTGCAGCGGGTAGTGGTGGAGGCAGTACGCCTCCAGGAGCAGGGCCACCGGGAT
>DASYBA010000238.1:0-7720 GCA_036501005.1 Candidatus Xenobia bacterium
CACCTGACCCCCGCACAAGTGTCCGTGCTCCCTTCCGAACCGGCCGCCGCGATCATCCGGAGGTATGCGACTCAGCACGCCGTCGCATTCCGTTTGATCTACCCTTTACTGGCGAAACGGCGATTCGATACTATGCAGGCCGCCATAGCCCATGCCTGCGACGCCATGCCGGTGGTGGCTTTCCAGGCCGTCGGCTAGTGATTTCCAACCAGCCTGCGGCCGGGTGCGGGCAACCCTGATGGCCCGTATTCTTGTTGCCGAAAACGATCTCAATCTCAACGCCTTCATTGGCCGCACCCTGACGCAACGGGGGCACGACGTGGTCTTGGCCCTGGATGGGGAAGAAGCCCTGTCCAAAGTATCTCCACCTTGGCCGGACCTGATGCTGTTGGATGTGACGCTGCCTAAGATAGATGGCTTCGAGGTCTGCCGGCAGATGGCTTCGAGAACAGAGATGGCCGGTATTCCCGTTATCTTTCTGACAGCCCGGGGTGGGGCAGAGGACTTCGAACGGAGCCGCCATATGCCCAATTTTGCCGGCTATTTCATCACCCCCTACGCGACCCTGGACATGCTTCGACATATCGATAAGGTGCTGGCTGTCGGGAACGTTTGACTGAGCCCCGGATCTCATCTGGTGTCTCTAGCTGGCGGCCGCTCAAGCACCGCGGCGGTCGCCTTCCCAGCCCCGAGCCGGGCGGGGGCCATACGGCCCATGGCCACCAGCAGGCCGTGCAGCAGCATCCAGGGATGCGGGGGGTGGCCGGGGATGTATATCGATACCGGCAGAATCGAATCAACCCCGCACGCCTGGGCATAGCCGCCGGAGTGTACGCCGCCCGAAATGGCGGCGGCGCCCGCGGCGATGACCAGGCGGGGTTCGGGCATGGCCTCGTAGCAGCGCCGCAACGGCTCCTGCATGGCGCGGCCCACCGGGCCGGTGACCAGGAGGGCGTCGGCGTGGCGGGGCGAGGCCACTCCATGGATGCCGAAGCGACTGGCGTCAAAGATGGGGTTGTGGGTGGCGGCCGCCTCCAGGTCGGTGGCGTTGTCACCGGTCGAGATTGCCCGATAGTGCAGGCTGCGGCGCAAGGGGGAGGCGGGCAATGCGTCCGCGGGGCCGTTGCCGGAGGGCTGATTCGATAGGACCAGGTCGGCGCGCTGACGTACCGCGACCTCGGTGCTGCGGCTCGGCGTGATGGTGCCGGTGGGGCAAGCGGCGGTGCAGAGCCCACAGGCAACACAGCGCCCGAGGTCCAGGCTGACCTGGCCAGGCGGGGCCACCGTGATGGCGTCGGTGGGACACTGCGCGGCGCAGAGGTCGCAACCGGTGCATGGGCGGTCGGTGAGGGTTGGCAGCCCGCGACTGTGCTCCGATAAGGGGGGACAGACCTCCCGTTGGGTCGCCGTGCCCCCCAACATCAGGTGGAAGAGGGTTCTCAATTCAGGGAACATGCTGACGCCTCACAGGTCGTTTCCGCTATAGGACAGACTGAAACTCTTGTTGCACAGGGGAAAATCCGCTACCAGCTCGCCGCGGGCCGCGATGGCGAGCCCGGTCCAGTTGTGGAAGCTGGGGTCTTTGATGGCGTAGCGAACGATGCGTCCGGCGGCGTCGGTCATGATAAGGTGCAGCAGTTCGCCCCGCCATGCCTCCACGATGCCCAGGCCGCAGGCTCGCACCGGGAGGTCCGCCGGGAGGGGCGCGCTGAGCGGACCGGAGCTCCACTGTTGGAGCATCTGGCCCACCAGGTCCAGGCTGGTGTGGAGTTCGCTCACGCGCACCTGAGCGCGGGACAGAACGTCTCCTGTCCCACCGGATGCCGGCGTCCAGGTAAGAGAAGACCAGGGTTCCTGGCGGAGTTGCTGGCGGATGTCGCAGGCCACCCCACTGGCCCGCCCAGCCGGGCCCACCAGGCCGAACTGGCGGGCCAGGCGCGGTCGGAGTCGGCCGATGCCTTCCATGCGTTCCAGCACGGACGGATTCTCCAAGAAGAGGTCCACGGCAGACCGGGTGGCGGTCTGGAGGGCCTCCAGGTCGCGGCTCACGTGGTCGCGAGTTGGCGGAGGGCTATCGAACGCCACACCCCCCGGTATGACGTATCCGGTCAAGAACCGTGAGCCAGTCAACCACTCCCCCAAGCCCAGCGCCTGGCCCCGCAGTCGGCCGAAGATGGCCGCCCCGCCGGCATATCCAATATCGGCGGCCAGCCCCCCCAAGTCTCCCAGGTGCGACGCAATACGCTCGATTTCGAGGGCCAGGGCGCGGCGCAGAACAGCTTCCCGGGGCGGCGTCGCCTGGAGCAGGTCCTCCACCGCCCAGGCGTGCGCCAGGGCGTTGCCGACGCTGGTGTCGCTGCTCGCCGCCTCGGCCCAGAAGCGGGCCTTCTGCCACGGGACCTGGGTCAACTGCTGCTCCAGGCCGCGGTGCTGGTAGCCCAGGCGGATTTCCAGGTTCTCGATGATTTCCCCCAGGCAACTGAAGCGAAAATGGCCCGGTTCGATAACGCTGGCGTGAATGGGGCCCACCGGAATCTCGAAGACGCCCTGGCCTTCCACCGAGAGAAACGGATAATGGCGGGCGACGATGTCTTCGGGCCAGTGCGCGTCGCGTAGCGGGTGGAAGTGGTCTGGCCAGGCCTCGTGCAAGATGAGCGATTTGAAGCGGGGATGGCCTTCCGGATGAAGGCCGAACATGTCCCCCAGGGCCCGTTCGAACCAGTGCGCCTGGGGCACGTCGGCACTGAGCGCCGGGTAGCTGGCCCCCGGCCCGACCGGGGCAAAGAGAAGCTCGACCTGCTGGCCGCCGGGCGGGATCAACACCGCCACCAGCGCCAGGTCGGAGGCGTCTTGCGCACAGGCGGTGAGCAAGGCGAGGTGGCCGCCGGCGTCGCATGTGGCCCGGACCTGCTGGTGCAGCTCGGGGAGGGTCATCGGGGCAACTCCTGCAACAAGTGTAGTAGCGGCCCCGGCACCATGATGCCGAGGACCAGCGAGCCGGCGATGAGGAGAAAGGGGACCACGACGACCCCTCGGGAGAGGGCCTGGGCCGAGGCCAGGCGGTCTCCGAAGAGGACCTGACACACGTGCAGGCACATGGCCACGAAGGCCACGGCCAGAGAGAGGCTCACGACGACAACCGCCAGCAGATGCCCGTGGTCCAACATGGCGGCCAGAATTTGCCACTCGGCGGCGAAGCTGCCGAAGGGCGGCGTGCCCACCACCGCCAGGGCGCCGCATAGCAACAGGGCGCCCTGCAAAGGCGTCGCCTGCAGCACGCCGCGCAGGCTGCGAATACGCTTGGTGTCGTACTGGGCCAGCAGGTTGCCGGCCAGAAGAAACAACGCGACCTTGACCAGGCTATGGTTGATGGCCTGCAGGCCAAAGCCGTTCGAGGACCCGACCGCGATGGCCAGCGTCATCATGCCCACGTTTTCCATGCTGGAGTAGGCCAGAAGGCGCTTGAGGTCTTGCTGGCGCAAGAGAAAGAGGCTGGCCGCCACCACCGTGAGAACCCCCATGGGCCATAGCGTGATGCGCAGGAAGCTGCCCGCCCCGGCGGCCTCCAGGAGGCCACTGCAGCGCCACAGCGGCAGGAGCGCGCAGTTCAGCATGGCGCCGCTCAGCATGGCCGAGGCCGGGGCGGGCGCTTCGCTGTGCGCGTCCGGGAGCCAGTTGTGGAGCGGAAAGAGACCGGCCTTGGTGCCGTAGCCCAGCAGGATGAAAAGAAAGGCCAGCCGGAGTTGGGCGGGAGGCAGGTCCTGGGCATGGGCTCGCAAGATGGTCAACGACAGGCTGCCGTCCGGGGGGATGACGCCCTGGGATGCACTGTACAATAGCGCGGTCCCGAAGAAGGCAAAACCGATACCGACACTGCAGATGATGAGGTATTTCCAGGCGGCTTCCACGCTGGCCTTGTCGCGATGCCACGCCACCAGAGGGGCTGAGGCCAGCGTCGTCGCTTCCATGCTGATCCACAGATAGCCCAGGTCGTTGGACGCGACCGCAGCGCTCATGCTGAGGAGAAAGAGGGCCGCAGCGGCATAGAAGGAGGCCTGACCGCCCCCCGGGTGGACGCCCAGGCTCTGCGTCAAGGCCGCGGCCGATACGAGGGTGGTCAGCACCAGGAAAAACGATGAAGTCCCATCCAGGACGAATCCTGTCCAGAAGAGGGGTGGGGCATCGGGGACGGTCAGCCAGGGCCAGCAAACGATGACGACGACACCCAGTTGGACCCAGGACAGAAGGGCGATGCAGGTGGGTAGAAGCGGCGAACGCCGCAAGACTCCCGCGGCCAATAGCATGAGGAGCGGTCCGACAACCATATCGAACGGCGTCATTCGTGCAGCTCCTTGAGGGCTGACACGTCGATGTGTTCAAAACTGTCCTTGATGCGAAAGGTCAATACGCCGGCCATCATGGTCCACATCAAGACTTCGAGCAGGACGCCCATGTCGATAATCAGGGGCATGCTGTGAGGCTGGCTGATGGTATAGAGAAACAGGCCGTTTTCCAGGATGAGAAAGCCGATGATCTGGCTGATGGCCATGCGGCGGGTCAGCATCTGCAGCATGCCCACCAGGAGAAGGGCCAGCCCGGGCTCTGCAGTGGGGGGAACGAGGCCTTGGAAAGGCTGCACCAGCATGAGGGTCGCCAGCCCGCCCAGGGTGAGCATCATCAGGACCGGCGGCCCGATGGCCAGGCCTTCGTCGCGGCGGCACCCCAGCTTCTCGCTGGTATGGGAGAGGTAGAGCGGGAGCGCCATGCCTTTGAGCAGGAGAAACGCCAGCCCGGCCAGGGCGAGGTGAACCTCGTGGCCCTCCCAGCCGAGCACCAGGGCCAGCAAGCCAAGCCAGATGGTGTGCAGGCTGTAGAACGCGATGGTGGTCTGCAGCCGGGTGATGCCCAGCATCCAGATGCCCAGCACGACCAGCGCCAAGGACTCGGGCTGCAGGGCGGTCATGGGCTGACGACCGCCAGAAAACAGGCCAGTGTGGCCGCCAGCAGCGCGTAGGACAGGAGGTTGGGAATGCGGCGCCAGCGCAGCTTGACCAGGGTCGATTCGGCGGCGACGACCACCAGGGCCCCACTGCCAAGGGCGGCCAGGCTGAGACCGTACCGCAGGACGGGGCTGGTGGCCGGCAGCAGCATGAGGGGGAGTTGACCTACCAGCCCCAGCAAGACCGTCATTTTCAACATGGCGGCATACTCCATCAGGGCCAGGTTGGGCCCGGAGTTTTCCAGCACCATCGCCTCGTGGATCATGGTCAGCTCCAGGTGGGTGGTGGGGTCGTCGAACGGCATGCGGGCCAGGTCTGCCATGGTGCCGAGCCACACCGCGACCACCACCAGGACGACCAGAACGGTGTCCGGACCGGCCCGGTGCATAGGAGCAAACAGCATGAGCAGGCTGCTGCTCTTGGCATGCAGCGCCAGCGCGGCCAACGCCAGCACGAAGGCGGGTTCGCTTTGAATCGATATGGCGGCTTCCCGGCTGGCGCCGAGGGCGCCAAAGGCGGAGCCGGTATCGAGCGCGGATAGACTGACAAAGAACTTGCCGAGCGCCAGGAGATAGACCAGGAGAAACAAGTCGCCTCCGATAGGCGGGGCGATGCCTAGCCAGGGGACCATGAGGGCGGCCGCCACGGCGACGGCCACGTTGAGGGCCGGGGCGGCGTAGAACGCCCAGCTGGCGGTGGTGCTCACGGTTTCAATTTTACGAATGAACTTGCAGGCGTCCCAGAACGGTTGCAGGATGGGCGGGCCGAGGCGGTTGCCAAGCCGCGCCTTGCCCTGTCGAATGGCCCCCAACAAAAGCCAGGGCAACACCAGGGCATGGACGCCGTAAAGGAGCCAGTTCATAAGCTATACGCCCCCAGTGCTAGCAGGATGACCAGAGTAATGAGCATGGTCAAGAGATACAGATGCATGCTGCCGGTCTGCAGATGAACCAGTTGATCGCCCAGCTTGACCAGCAGACGCCAGAGCGGTCGATAAACCCGGGTGGCCAGAAAGGATTCGGTGCGCGGCTCCACCGAGATGGACTGCGGGAACAGGTGGCGGTTGGGCCCGTCGATGTGCAAGACGATGGCGTAGTGAAACAGCACGCCGAACATCCGTCCGATAGGCTGCACAAAGCTGGTGGCGGTCGCCTGCATGCGGGTCGTGAGGTCGCCGAAACCGCACTCCCAGGTCCGATAGGGATGCACGGGGTGAGCGTGGCGGAAACGGTAGAGCAGCCCCTGGAGGGCGGCGATGGTGAGGGCCAGCACCAGGACCAACGGCCCGACGGGCACCGTCCACCAGTTGGCCAGAGGGGTGGTGGTGAAGGAGAACTGATCCACCGCCGGTTGCATCGCCTGCAAGAGCAGGGGCGGGGCCAGGCCCGCCGCGATGCAGAGACCGGCCAGGACGCGCTGGGCCGCCTGCAGACCGGGCGGGGCCGGGTGGCTGTGTTCCGCCTGGTGGCTACGAGGTCGTCCCAGGAACGTGATGCCGGTGGCCTTCACAAAGCACGCCAGGGCCAAGGCACCCACCAGCGCCAGCCATCCGATACCCAACAGGGCCGCAAAGCGCAGTGCGGGGCTCCTGGCGTGCACCGCCAGGCCCAGACCAGTCTGGTAGAGCAGCCATTCGCTGGCGAAACCATTGAGGGGAGGCAACCCACAGACGGCGGCGCTGCCAATGACAAAACAGGCAAAGGTCACGGGCATGGTGCGGGCCAGACCTCCCAGCAGCTCCAGGTCTCGCGTGTGGGCCCCAGCGTCGGCGGCGCCGGCCGAGAGGAACAAGAGGGATTTGAAGAGGGCGTGGTTCAAGGCGTGCAACAGAGCGGCGGCCAGACCCAGCCGGGCCAGCTCCGGAAACCCGAGACGCTGAGCCAGCGCACTGGCTCCCAGGCCCATGACGATGAGGCCGACGTTTTCGATACTGGAGTAGGCCAGCAATCGTTTGAGGTCTTGCTGGAGAAGGGCAAAGCACACGCCCCAGAAAGCCGAAATGCTGCCCACGCCGAGCAGCAGGAGCGGCAGCGCGGGGAAATCAAAGGCCCGGCCGACAATGAAGAGCCGGGCCATCATGTAGACGGCGATTTTGAGCATGACGCCGCTCATGAGGGCCGAGACGGGGGCCGGAGCAGCCGGGTGGGCAACGGGCAGCCAGAGGTGGAAGGGCCAGAGGCCGGCCTTGATGCCCAGCGCGGCCAGGATGAGGAGCCCAGGGCCCAGGGCGGCGGCGCCGGCCAGGTGCCAGTCGGCAAAATTCCACGAGCCGGTCTGGCTGTGCGTCCACAGGAGGCCGATGAACAGGAGGGCCGTACCGATGCGAGTGGCCGCCCCATAGATGAGCGCGGCCCGGCGGGTTTGCCGACTATGGTGGTCCGTCGCCACCAAGACGAAGGACGTCAGGGACATGAGTTCCCACGACACCAGAAAGGTCACCGCGTTGGCGGCCAGCGTAACGAGGGCCATGCTGGCCAAGAGGAGAGGCAGCGTGATCCAGGCCATGCGAATGTCGACTCGTTTGTCCAGGTGGGCGAGATAGTCGGAGACGGACAAGCTGACCCCCAGCGAGGCCACCCCCAGGAGGAAGAGAAACCACCCGGCCAGGGCGTCGCGATGGAAGAGCAGCGGGATGCCGCCCACCGTGAAGGGGGCGGGGACCTGCCAGGTCGCCTCCGGCAACAGCAGGGCTTGCAGCGCGGCGACCCCGAGAAGCGCGC
>DASYBA010000239.1:0-3141 GCA_036501005.1 Candidatus Xenobia bacterium
CCGCCTCCCGCTCGTACTTGCGTTCCAGGTCCCGGATGAGGAAATCGGCCAGGCCGACCAGGCGCTCGTCGACGTCCGCACCCCTGGGGGGGCGATAGCCGTACCTCTCTTCATAGCGGGAGAGGACCGTATCGCCAATTCGATATAGACGGAGATAGAGCCGCGACCAGAAGTCTCCGGGCGGCAGTTCCGGGGCGCCATGCAAGACCAGTCGCTCCATGCGTTGCGTCCCCCGGTTCAAAGCCCCCCGCACATCTTGCTGATAGTGGTACTTGATGGCAATGGGTACCACGCAGGCGGGACGCCCTTCCCGGGCCAACTCAAGCGCCCAGTCCGCGGCGCCCGGCTTGAGGGGCATGATGATGTCGTTGAGATAGAACGTATGGCCCTCCGGAAAGATGATGAGCGGGTGGGTCCCGTCGCGCAGCCGATCGCGAGCATAATCGACGGCCGCTTGGTTGCGACCCCCAGGGGCCACGGAAAACGCCCCGGCCCGACTGATGAGAGCGCCCTCGAAGCCCCATAGCCGCCGGAACAGAATGCGGGCCGCCACGAAGTAGGCGGGACGGTCCCAACGACGACAGAGTTCGAAGAGCACCAACGGGTCGGGATAGGAAGGGTGGTTGGAGGCAATGATCATGGCGCCTTGGGCCGGCAGCGCCTGCAGCCGGGCCAGGTCGGCCGGGGGCAGGCTCACCTGGATGCGCAGGTGACGCAAGAAGAGCCACTGATTCACCCGCCACAGGGCTCGAGTCCAGGTCGGGGAGAGCTGGGCCGGGTAGAAGGGCAACTCGGGACGTGGCACCGTTACTGGGGGGTGGCCTTGACCCCCGGCACGGGCACCCCGGGCACCTCTGGCGTGGGGCATGACTCGGTATCGTCTTCGACTTCGGTCGCTTTAGGCGCGGGCACGTCATCGGGGGCCGGGACCAGGCGAGGCCGGGGCCGGGTCTGGGGCAGCACCAGGGCCACGGGTGCGAGCTGCGGCAGTTCCGCCATCTTTTCCAGCCGGGAGCCGGGCGGCAGGTGGAACTGCATCACCAGGCCTTCGCAGCCGTGGTGTGTGACCTCCACCCGATACCGCCCCGGTCGGAGGTGGCGAATGGCCAGCGGGGCCGGCCCGTCTCGATGGAAGTGCCCGGGCCCGCGCACGACGACGTGGGACCCTTCCGGTTCGGCCCGCACCAGCAGGCTGGCCAGCCGCACCACCTTCATGATGACCGTCTGGTGCTGGCTGGCGGCCACCGTCACCGTGAGCTGGACAGGCTCGATCTCCGGCCCTTGCAGCGAAAACCGATGCACCCCGGGCGGCAGCTCCAGGTCTGCGCTGCGGGCCGGCTGATCGTCGACGTGCAGCACCACGGCTCGGGTATAGGGCGCCAGAGCTACGTGCACGTGACCGGGGCCGGCCACCAGACCGGACGCTGCATCTGTCGCATCGGGAATCAGCGCAGTGGACGAGGTCGTCGACGGGCTGGCACGGACGGGCGGCCTGGGGACGGGGGGGAGGACCACCACGTGTGGCTCTGGGACCGAGTGCCGGCTGCCAATGAGGACGCCGATCAGGAGCACCAGCGCCCCAGTCAGCAATCGGTTCTGCCTTCGAAGCCTGTCCAGCTCGTCCACGGGCCTGCTTTCGGGCCTGTTGCTGCGCTTCCCTGGGGGCCCCCCGGACTTCGTTGGGCTATCTAAATGCGCAGCCGTCGAGGTGGGCGCCAGCTAGTAATGGGCGAAGCCCGATGCCGCACAGCTTCCCTGAGTTGCCAGCCGGAGGGGCCCCCAGTGGAGCGAAGCGAAACGGCTGGGGGGCGGCAGCCCTCTAGGCGGGACGAGTTAATACCCGCTCGATGGCCTTTACCACCATGGGCAGGCCTTTCTCGCCCGCCTGGAAGAGCCGGAGGTGGCCCTCAGCGTCAAAGACGTAGAACGCCGGCACGTACTTGTTTTCGAACGCGTCGACCACGCTGTAGTCATTGTCGACCGCCACCAGTTGCGTGAGGCCATAGCCGCGCACGGCTTCCTCGACCCGGGCCAGGTCCATGTCCTTTTCCGAGCGGGGCTGGTGCACTGCCACCATGCGGAGACCCCGGGGCGTATAGTTGTTCCGCCATCGCGCCACCTCCGGCATCTGCTCGGAGCAGACACCGCAACTGACCGACCAGAAGTGCACCAGCACGGGTGCACCCTGCAATTCTTCGGGTCGATACTGGCCGTTATACCAGTGCGCGGCGCCGGCCAGACTGGGGAGATCGGAATTGATTTTCATGGATATAAATCGGGGCGGTATCTCTACCGCCCCGCCTTCTTTACTTCGCCACCAGGAGCTTCTGGCCCGGGCGCCAGTCGGAGGGGCACAGGCCGCCGGTCTGGAGGCCCTGCAAGACCCTCAGCACCTCATCCACACTGCGTCCTACATTGAGCGCGTGCACCACTTCGTACTGCACCACGCCGTTCGGGTCGATAATGAAGAGGCCACGCAGAGCGACGCCCTTGTCTTCGATCAGAACGCCGTAGTTGCGGCTCATCGAATGGGTCGGGTCGGCGGCCAGCGGATACCGCATGCCCTGCACCCCGTTTTCGTCGCGAGGCGTGTTCAACCACGCCCGGTGGGTGAATTTGCTGTCGGTGCTGACCCCGATGATCTCGGCACCGGCCTTGTGGAAGTCTTCCACACGGTCGCTGAACGACAACAGTTCGGTGGGACAGACAAAGGTGAAGTCCATCGGATAGAACATGACGACCAGCCACTTGCCGCCATAATCGGCCAGACGGACAGGCTCGTTGAGAGACTTCGGATCCTTCGTGCTCTCCAGATGGAAGTCGGGGGCTTTCTTGCCAACCAGGGTCATACAGGGACCTCCCTTGATAAAACATTCAGACAGTCTGGTGACCGTCGCCAGAGCGGCCGAAGGTTCTTGTGCGTTGCTGCCAGGTCCTCCAGGCCATGTCAATAATTATTCTTGATAAGGAAGAGTTCCTTCAGAGCCATGCGGCAGGAAGACCCGAAACGCGCTCCCGGTCCCGAACACGCTTCGAACCGAGAGATCCCCCCCCAGAAGCTGGGCCAGCTTGCGGCTGAGGTACAGCCCCAGGCCGGTGCCCTCATAGGAGCGGTGGCTGGAGGCATCCAGTTGACGAAAT
>DASYBA010000240.1:0-10294 GCA_036501005.1 Candidatus Xenobia bacterium
TGGGGTGGACCAGGTCGACGTCATCCAGCCAGTGCTCTATGCTGTCGAGGTGGCCCTGGCCGCCTTGTGGACCACGTGGGGGGTGACGCCCGACGTCGTGGTCGGTCACAGCATGGGTGAGGTGGCGGCCTCGTACGTGGCTGGGGCCCTGTCCATGGCCGATGCGGTGCGGGTGATTGTGCGTCGCAGCCGGCTGTTGCGGCGGGTGAGCGGGCAGGGCGCCATGGCCGTGGTGGAGCTGTCCATGGCAGAAGCGCAAGAGCGGCTGGCCGGCTTGGAGGACCGGTTGTCGGTGGCGGTGAGCAACAGTCCCCGTTCGACTGTGCTGTCCGGCGCTCCGGAGGCCCTCGATGAGCTGCTGCCCCGCCTCGAGGCAGAGGGGGTGTTCTGTCGCCGCATCAAGGTGGACGTGGCCTCCCACAGCCCCCAGATGGACCCGCTGCGAGACGACCTGCTGGCAGCCCTGAAGGAGGTCCGGCCCCAGGCCGGGCGCACCTCCATCCACTCCGCCGTCACCACCCAGGTCACCGATGGGGCGGGCTACGATGCGGCCTACTGGGTGCGCAACCTGCGGGAGCCCGTGCAGTTCGGGGCCGTCATCGCCCAGCAAGTCCAGGCCGACCCCACGCTGTTTGTGGAGCTGAGCCCGCATCCCATCCTGCTGCCGGCCATGGAGACCATCATGGCTGGGCGCAGTCGGGCCTGGGGTAGCCTGCGCCGCGAGCAACCGGAGCAGGCGCTCATGCTGGAGACGCTGGGGGCCCTGTGGGCCGCCGGCTACCCGCTCGACTGGAGCCGCCTGTACCCGGTCGGGCGAGTGGCATCGTCGGCGCCGACCTATCCCTGGCAGCGGGAGCGGTACTGGCTGGAAGTGCCCAAGCATGCGGGTCGAACGGTGGCCAGCGGCCATCCCCTGCTGGGAGAAAAGACCGTGCTGGCCGAGCCCAGGGGCACGCTGCTGTGGGATGCCGAGGTGGAGGGGCTGTCGCCCGCGGCCTGGCTGGAGATGGCCCTGGTGGCCGGCCAGGAAGCCTTTCCGGGCGGGTCGTTCACGGTCGAGGAGATGGAGGTGTGCGCCCCCTTCGGGGAGGTTTGCCAAGTGCAGTTGGTGTGCACGCCGGACAACCCGGGTCAGGCCACCTTCCGCATTTCAGGACGGGGAACCGAGGGATCGTGGACCTTGCATGCCCGGGGCCGGTTGCACCAACAGAGCGACGCTCCGGCCGAGTCTACCACGAGTCTGGAAGGCCTGACCCCGGTCCACCTGCCCGCACATTCGGCGCTGCTGGAAGCGTGCTTGGACGGCGCGGTGCTGACGGGCGTGCGGATGGTGCGACCGTACCGGCCCCTCCCGGCAGAAGCGTGGTGTCACCGGGAAGGCAGCGACTTGCGGGTGTTCAATGCGGCCGGTCAGCTCGTGCTGGAGATGCTGGGCACGCGCCTGGAAACCGGCGCCGTTCCGACGCGAAAATCGCCCGACGAGGCTTGGTTTTTCCGGCCGGCCTGGGAACGGTCCGACGTGGGACCTTTGCCGCCCGCGCCCACCCGACCGGGCGCCTGGCTGGTGCTGACGGATGGAGGGGCTGTTGGACCGGCCCTGGTGCAGCATCTGGAAGCCCGGGGCGAAACGGTGGTGTCAATGACGGCGGCCACCTGGGACCCGACCGACGCCAAGGCGTTCGATGCCTTGTTGCAGCGACCGCTGCGTGGCGTGGTGCATCTGTGGAGCCTGGATACGGCCGATGCCGCTGATCTTGAAGCGGCTGCCTTGCGGGGGTGCGGCAGCGTCATCCGCCTGGTCCAGGCCTTGTCCCGCACCGGCTGGCGGGACATGCCGCGCTTGTGGCTGGTCACCCGGCGCAGCCAACGAGTGAGCGGCCCGGACTCGGGGCTGGCGGTCGCTCAGGCCCCCCTGTGGGGTCTGGCTCGCACGCTGGCCATTGAACATACCGAACTGCAGCCGACCCGGATCGACCTGGGCGGGACGGAGGCAGACCTCGAGGGGTTGCTGGCTGAACTCCGGGCCGGCGCGATGGAGGAAGAGGTGGCGTTCCGGGCCGAGGGCCGCTACGTGGCTCGGCTGGTGCGCGGGGCTCCCCCCGAGCTGACCAGCGGCGAGGTGCTGGAGCCGGCCCGGGGACGCCCGTTCCGGGTGGAGGGCGATACCTTGCGGGCCTTTGAGGCGCTTCCCCCGGGCCCGGGCGAAGTCAGCATCGCGGTCGAGGCGGCCGGTTTGACGGGGGCGGTGGCCGAGTCCGTGGGCCGGGTGGCGGCGGTGGGCGAGGGGGTCGATGGCCTCGCGGTGGGCCAGCTTGTCATGGCCCTGGCAGTCGGCGGGCTGGCGTCACGGGTGACCGTGCCCGCCCTTCTGGTTCGACCCGTCCCCGTCCAGCGGTCGCCGGTCGAGGCGGCCACCTTCTCAGTGGCTCATTTGACGGCCTGGCATGCGTTGCACCACGTGGCGCACCTGGGAGCCGGGGAGCGAGTGCTCATCCACGCTGGCGCGGGCGGGGTCGGCCAGGCCGCCCTCCAATGGGCCCGCCACGTGGGGGCCGACATCTTTGCCACCGCGGGTAGTGCGGAGGAACGTGCCGTGCTGCACGCCCAGGGGGTGCAGCACGTCTCTGATTCCCTCCAGTTTGTGGACGACGTGCTGTCCTGGACCCACGGCGAGGGTGTGGACGTGGTGCTCAACAGCCTGTCCGGCGTACTGGCCGACCAGAGCCTGAGGTTGCTGCGGGACGGCGGTCGCTTCGTGGAACTGGGGCGGCAGGGCGGCTTTACGGACCTCGACAACCGGACGTTCTCGCGCGTGGACCTCGCCAGTCTGGTGCAGAAACGGCCGCAGCAGGTGCGGGCGTGGTGGGATGACATCGTCTCGCAGGGCGTGCTCAAGCCGGTGACCGGCAAGGTGGTGACCTTCGACGACCCTGACGTGGTGGTCGCCGTGCCTCGGTCGTCTTCGACCCAGCTCATCCGCTCGGACGGCACCTATCTGGTCACGGGCGGTGTCGGGGGACTGGGTCTCGAGCTATGCCGCTGGCTGGTGGCCCAGGGCGCCCGGCATCTGCTGCTGCTGTCGCGTCGCGGGGCGACGGGTGAAGCGGCCCAAGCCGTCGCCGACCTGCAAGCGGCCGGCGCCCAGGTGGTGGTGGCCCAGGCCGACGTGGCGGTGCGGGCCCAACTGGCCGGGGCCCTCGCGACCATGCGAGAGCAGATGCCGCCCTTGCGCGGGGTGGTGCACGCGGCCGGGGTGCTGGATGATGGCATGGTTGTCCAACTGACCCTGGAGCGACTGCACGCCGTCATGGCCCCCAAGGTGAGCGGAGCGTGGAACCTGCACGAACTGACCCGGGAGGCGCCACTGGATTTCTTTGTGCTCTACTCGGGGTTTGGGGCGCTCATCGGGATTCCGGGCCAGGGCAATTATGTGGCCGCCAACGCTTTTCTGGACGCGCTGGCGCACTTGCGCCAGGCCCAGGGCCGACCCGGTCTGAGCATCAACTGGGGGCCGTTCTCCCAGGTGGGGCTGGCGGCCGCCCAGGAAAACCGGGGCAACCGGCTGGCGGGCCAGGGCATCACCAGTCTGACCCCGGCGCAGGGTCTGGGTGTCCTGGGCCAACTGTTGGGCACCGCGGTCGTCCAGGTGGGGGTCGCCCTGCTCAACCCGCGGCAATGGCGAGAGTACCATCCCCGTACGGCTACCTTGTCGACCCTGACCTATTTGATGGAGGAAGCCACCGTCGATCCGAGCGGTGGTCAGGCGCCCTTCCACGAGATCTGGCTGCACGCTTCCCCCTCGGAGCAAGCGGGTCTGCTCGAGCAGTTCCTCCGCAACGAGACCGCCCAGGTGCTGCGCCTGGATCCCACTCGCCTGGACGCCCACACTCCCTTCAAAGACCTGGGCATTGATTCGCTCATGGGGCTGGAGCTCCGCAACCGCCTTGAAGCGGGGCTGGGATTGACGTTGTCGGCCACCCTCCTGTGGACGCACAGCACCCTGGCCGCCCTGGCCGACCATCTCCAGGGGTTGATGACCGGGGCGCCGGCGCCGGCCGAGGAGCCGGTCGAGTCTTTACCCGTGCTCACGGCTTCGGAGCAGGACGCTTTGATCGATGCGGCCCTCTTCGAAGCCGGATGAAAGGATCGGTGATGCTGCGTGTCTGACCCCACCGCTGAACGTCTGGAGCGGGCCCTGCTGGCGATTCAGAAGCTGCGGGCCAAAGTCGCCGATCTGCAGGCTGCCAGCCACGAGGCCGTGGCCATCATCGGGTTGGGCTGTCAGTATCCTGGCGGCGTGCACGATGGCGAGTCTTTCTGGCAACTGTTGGTTGACGAAGTCGACGCGGTGGTCGAGATCCCCGCGGAGCGTTGGCCCCACCGTGAAGAAGATGCCCCCGGGACCCGGTGGGCGGGCCTGCTGGATTGGCACCGGATCCAAGGCTTTGACCCAGCGTTCTTTGGCATGGCGCCCCGCGAAGCCGTCAAGCTGGACCCGCAGCAGCGCCTGCTGCTGGAAGTGTCCTGGGAGGCCCTGGAAAATGCCGGACTGGCAGCCGATCGCCTGATGGGCAGCAAGACCGGCGTTTTTGTGGGGGTCTACCCATCTGAATACGGCGGGCGCCAGGAGTGGGTCCGAGGGCCATGGGAAGCCTACGACACCCTCGGCAACAACACCAGCGTGGCGGCTGGGCGGGTCTCCTTCGTGCTGGGCCTGCAAGGCCCGTGTCTCGCCTTGGATACGGCGTGCTCATCCTCTCTGGTGGCCGTCCATCTGGCGGTGGAAAGCCTGCGCACGGGGCAATGCGACATGGCGCTGGCCGGCGGCGTGCACCTCATGCTGACGAGATCTCGCATGGAGGCCGTGGCCAGCCTGCAGGCGCTTTCCCCCGATGGTCGCTGCAAGGCGTTTGATGCCCTCGCCGATGGCTTTGTGCGAGCGGAGGGCTGCGGCATCGTCGTGCTCAAGCGACTGTCTCAGGCGCAACGCGACGGAGACCGCATCCTGGCGGTCATCCGGGGGTCGGCGATCAACCAGGACGGGCGCTCGACCGGCCTGACCACCCCCAACGTGTTGTCCCAGCAACTTTTGTTCGAGACGGCCCTCACCGATGCGGGCGTGTCCCATGAAGCCGTCGGGTTTATCGAAGCCCATGGCACCGGCACCTCGTTGGGCGACCCCATCGAGGTCACCGCCCTCAAAGCCGTGTACGGCCGGGCCCGGGCCACGGGCTTGCCCTGTCTCCTGGGCACCGTGAAAACCAATATCGGACACTCGGAAGCCGCGGCCGGGATCGCCGGACTCATCAAGGTCGCCCTCTGTTTGCAGCACGAGCGTATTCCGCGTCACCTGCACCTCAAGACCCTGAACCCCCGTATCGACTTCACCGGTACGCCGTTCAGGATTCCGGTCCAAGCTCAACCGTGGCCGCGGGGTGAACAGCCGCGGGTGGCCGGCGTCAGTTCGTTCGGCGTGAGCGGAACCAATGCCCACGTGATTTTGGAGGAGGCCCCGTTGGAGGCCGTGACGTCAACGGCGGCAACTCGCCCCCTGCATCTTCTGGCGCTGTCGGCTCGCGATGAGGGCGCCTTGAACGCGCAGGCGAGTCAGTACGCGAGGTTCCTGCCAGCCCATGCGGACCTGAGCCTGCTGGACGTGTGCCATACCGCCGGGGTGGGGCGCACCCACTTCCGGCATCGGCTGGCGGTGGTGGCGGCCTCGCCCGAACAGGTCGCGGCGGATCTGACCTCCGGCACCTTCGCCCAAGGCGAGAGCGAGGCCCCGCCCCGGGTGGCGTTCCTCTTCACTGGCCAGGGCTCACAGTATGCCGGCATGGGCCAGGCGCTGTACGACAGCGAACCGGTCTTCCGCGACTCGGTGGACCGCTGCGCCGCCATCCTCGCCCCCTTGCCGCTCTTGTCGCTGCTCTATGGAGAGACGCCGGGGATCGACGAGACCCAAAATACCCAGCCGGCGCTTTTCGTCTTGGAATATGCGCTGACCGAGCTGTGGCGTTCGTGGGGCATCGTGCCAGTGGCGGTGCTCGGGCACAGCATCGGCGAAGTGGTGGCGGCCCACGTGGCGGGGGTCTTCAGCCTGGAAGATGCGCTGGCCCTGGTGGCCGCTCGGGGACGTCTCATGGGGGCTCTTCCGAAAGGGGGGGCCATGGTCTCGGTGCGGGCCGATGAAGCCCGGGTGCGGGCCGTATTGGATGGCGTCTCCCTGGCCGCGATCAACGGTCCGCAGAGTGTGGTGGTGTCCGGAGACGAAGCCGCCGTGGTGCAGGTGGCGGCCCGGCTGCAGGCCGAGGGGGTGGAAACGAAGCGGCTCACCGTCTCGCATGCGTTCCACTCGGCTTTGATGGACCCGATGCTGGCGGAGTTCGAGCGGGTGGCCTCCGGCATCCGATACCATACCCCTCGCCTGCCGTTGGTCTCGAACTTGACCGGGGCGCTGGCCGGCGACGAGGTGGCGACCCCCGCCTACTGGGTCCGCCACGTGCGGGAAGCGGTGCGCTTTGCCGACGGCATGCAGACGCTCTCGGCGCAGCATGTCGACGTGTTCCTCGAGGTGGGTCCGCACCCCCAGTTGTCTGGCATGGGGGCCGGGTGTATCGAAACGACTGCCGCGTGGTTGCCCTCCCTCCGTTCGGGCAAGGACGAGTGGCGCATCATGCTGGGGAGCCTGGGGCAATTGTACGCGCGCGGCGCCGCGGTGGACTGGGCCGGTTTCGACCGCCCCTACCCGGCCCGCAAGGCGGCGCTGCCTACCTACCCCTTCCAGCGACAGCGCCACTGGTTGGAGGTGCGCGACGCCTCGGAGGGCTCAGAACGGACTTTTGCAGACTGGCTCTATTCGATAGCGTGGCGCCCGGCCAGTCCGCCCCAGGAGACGGTGGAATGGCATGGGCCCTGGCTGGTGCTGGGAAAATCGGAGGTCGCCGTCCGTCTGGCAGACCATCTTCGGGAGCGGGGTGCGCAGCCTGTGCTCAGCTTGGACGAGCATCTCCAGACGGGCGCCACGCCGCTGCGGGGGGTCGTCTGCCTGTGGGGGCTGGAGGGAGAATCCCCGGACCTCATGGCGAGCCAGGAACGCCTCTGCGGGGGCGTCCTGCACCTGGTGCAGGGCCTGGTGGGAGCGGGCATCTCGGATCTGCCTGCCTTGTGGCTGGTGACGCAGGGCGCGCAGTCGGTGCAGGACGAGGCCCCCTCGCTGCCCCAGGCGCCCCTGTGGGGTCTGGGCCGGGTTCTGCAGCGAGAACATCCGGAGCTGCGTGGTCGGCTGGTCGACCTCGACCCGGCCGCGTCCGACCCGCTGCCGGCGCTGCTGCTGGAACTGGGGGCGGCCGACCCCGAAGACCAGGTGGCGTGGCGGACCGGCCAGCGACATGTCCCCCGGTTGGTGCAGGCCACGGTGGGCTCGACGCCCGCGGGCGAGGTGCGCTCGGATGCGACCTACCTGGTGACGGGAGGTCTGGGGGCCATCGGCCGCCGGGTGGCCGAGTGGCTGGTGGCGCAGGGGGGCCGGCACCTGGTGCTGACCAGTCGTCGGGTTCCGGAAGGGGAAGCGCTGTCCTGGGTGGACCCGCTCCGCGCCATCGGGGCCGAGGTGCAGGTGTCGGCCGTGGATGTGTCGCGGGCCGACCAGGTGGAGGCGCTGTTTGGTCGCATGGCGGCCACCATGCCGCCGCTGGCCGGGGTGCTGCATCTGGCCGGGGTGCTGGACGACGGCACGCTGGCGTCGCAGACGTGGGAACGGTTTGCGACGGTGCTGGCGCCCAAGGCGCTGGGGGCGTGGCATCTCCACCGGGCCACCGAGAAGCTGGCCTTGGATTTTTTCGTCTTGTTCTCGGCGGCGACCTCGCTCCTCGGCAACCCCGGCCAGGGGAATTATGCCGCGGCCAACGCCTTCCTCGATGGTCTAGCCGCGTGGCGCCAGGCGCACGGGTTGCCAGGCGTGGCCATCAACTGGGGGGCGTGGGCCACCGGCATGGTGGCTACTCTGGAAGAGGCTCACCGGCAGCGCATGGCCGTTCACGGGTGGAGCCTCATGGAAGCCGAGAACGGTCTGGCGTGGTTGGGACGGCTGCTGCGACATCATGGCGAGGTGGCGGTCCTGCCGGTGGACTGGCAGCGCATGGCGTCCCGTTTCGAGGGGGCTACGCCTCCCTTCCTGAGCGAGGTCATGCCGGCTGCAGAGAAGCTGGCCCGGGTCGACAAGGCCCACTCCCATTCCGAACTGCTGGTCCGTCTGCAGGCTGCGGCGCCGGATCGGCAGCGGGACCTGCTGGTGGACCTCATCCAGGCGCAGGTGGCGCGCGTGGTGGGCCTCGGCTCGCCCTCCGAGGTGCGGACCCGCCAGTCGCTCAAGGACATGGGGGTGGATTCCCTCATGGCGGTGGAGCTGCGTAACGCCCTCGGTGGGGCGCTGGCGCAGAAACTACCGGCCACGCTGGCGTTCGACCATCCCACGGTGGAGCGCATGGCCGACTACCTGTTGGGACGGTTGTCGCTGGCCGCACCCGTGAGTCGGCCCGTGCCGGTGCCCGTAGTGGCGAATGAGGGCATCGCGGTCATCGGCCTGGGCTGCCGTTTCCCGGGCGGGGCCAGCAGCCCGAAGGCCTTCTGGCAACTCCTGGCCGATGGCGTCGATGCGATCACGGAGGTGCCGCCGGAACGCTGGGACGCGGCGGCGTTCTACGATCCGGACCCGGACGCCCCCGGCAAGATGGTGACCCGCTGGGGCGGATTTCTCCCGGATGTGGACCGCTTCGACCCCGCCTTCTTCGGCATTGCTCCCCGAGAGGCCGTGAGCATGGACCCGCAGCAGCGCCTGCTCCTGGAGACCAGTTGGGAGGCGCTCGAGCACGCCGGCCTGGTCCCGGCGGCGCTGGAGGGCAGCCGCACCGGCGTCTTCGTGGGCATCGTCTTGTCGGAGTACCATGACCTGCTCCGCGATGCCGGACGGGTCGATGCGTGGACCGGCACCGGCAGCGCGTACAGCGTGGCGGCCGGCCGCCTGTCGTACGTCCTGGGGTTGCAGGGGCCCAGCCTGGCCGTGGATACGGCCTGTTCCTCCTCGCTGATGGCCCTGCATCTGGCCTGCCAGAGCCTGCAGCACGGGGAGTGCGATCTGGCGCTGGCCGGCGGGGTGAACCTCACCCTGACCCCGGACGTGACCGTCTACGTTTCCAAGATGCACGCGGCGTCGCCGACCGGCCGCTGCCACACCTTTGACGCGGCGGCCGATGGCTATGTACGGAGCGATGGATGCGGCATGGTGGTGCTGAAGCGCTTGTCGGCCGCCTTGCGGGACGGCGATCCCGTGCTGGCGGTGGTGCGCGGCAGCGCCGCCAATCAAGATGGCCGCTCCAGCGGCCTGACCGCCCCCAACGGCCCGGCGCAGGAGGCGGTCATCTCTGAGGCGCTCGCCCGGGCTGGCGTGGCGCCGGCCCGGGTAGGGTACGTGGAGTGCCACGGCACCGGCACCCCGCTGGGAGACCCCATTGAGCTGCAGGCCCTGGGGGCGGTGCTGGGGCAGGACCGGCCGGCCGACCACCCGGTGCTGGTGGGCGCCGTCAAGACCAATATCGGTCATGCCGAAGGGGCGGCCGGCGTGGCCGGTTTCATCAAGGCCGTGCTGGCCCTGCAGCATGGCGCCATCCCCCCCCACCTGCATTTCAACGAGCCCAGTCCGCACATTCCGTGGGACCAACTCCGGGTGAAGGTGGCCACCGGCCTGCAGCCGTGGCCGGCCGACCCGGGGCCGCGGGTCGCTGGGGTCAGCTCGTTCGGCTTTTCCGGGACCAATGTCCACATGATTGTGGAGGAAGCGCCGGTGCAGACGGTGGCGTCGGCGGAGCTGCCGCGCCCCATGGTGTTGCCCTTGTCGGGGCACAGTGCGGCGGCCCTGCAGCAGGCCGCGGCCGAGTGGGCAGAGGTATTGCAATCATCCGATACGGTGGGCGACCTGTTGTACACGGCGGCGGTGCGCCGCACGCATCACCCGCACCGCCTGGCGGTGGTGGGGAATAGCGCGGCAGACCTGGTGGCGGGGCTGCAAGCCTTCGCGCAGGGTCGTTCCTATCCGGGCCTGGTGAGCGGGCAGGCGGACGTGGAGCAGCGTCCCCGGGTGGTGTTCGTGTTTCCCGGCCAGGGCTCCCAATGGCTGGGCATGGTGCGGGAGCTGTACCTTCGAGAACCCGCCTTCAAGACGGCCCTCGACGAGTGCGACCAGGCCGTTCAAGCCGAGGCCGGGTGGTCGGTGGTGGCGATGCTGCAGGCCGACACCGGA
>DASYBA010000241.1:0-4389 GCA_036501005.1 Candidatus Xenobia bacterium
CTGAGGACAAAAAACACGTCGACGCCCCAAGCACCCGCGTCGGAGATGCGGTACAGCGTCTGGTTGGGAAATGGACCGGTGGGATCGAACATCTCCCAGGTGGCGTGGTGCGCGATCACGGCCAGGATGCTGACGGCTCGCCATCCGTCCAGGGTTGGAATATAGCCTGATCGAGACGCCATCCGCGGGCAGTTTCTCGTGACCTCCATGGCCTCCTGCCGCGGCGGGTCCAGTGATCAGTAGGCTTCCAGCTCGGCCAGCGTGTCCGGGGTCGCGAGTTGTGAATCGCGAGCTTCCAGGGCTGTCTTGGCCGCCGACTGTACGGTGGGATCCCGGTCTCTCTCCGCCCGCTGGAGCAATTTGTGGGCCTCGTCCCCGGGCAGGCGGCCCAGACCCCAGATAGCGGCCGACCTGACGTCGGGATCCTTCTTGACCGCAGTGTCCATCAAGCCCGGGAAGGCCGCAGCCCGCAGGATGGGCAACGCCGCCTCGCCCCCAATTTTTCCCAGGGCGTGGCAAACCTGCCGATACACCTCCACCGCGTGCTCGGGACGGTCGAAACTCCGGCTCAACATCTTGGCCAGCGGCCCGACCATGTCGGCATGTCGCATCATGCCCGACCAGCGCGCGGCATCGGCAATCAGAGTGGGGCTTTCAGACCCGAGCAGTTCCTGCAACAGAGTGAGTTTTTCGGGGACGCCCAGGGTGGACTTATGGAGGAAGGCATAGGCCTGGCGCCGCACCTCCCGGGCCGGGTTGCGGAGCAGCATGGAGAGGCTGGATTCCCACGGGAGTCGAGCCACCTCCATACATTCCAGAAGGCGTGCGCTTTCGTCTGCGTGGGTGCACTCCTGAACCCGTCGGGCCAGCACTGTCGCCGTATCGGGACAGGCCTTCAGGAGGACCGTCAAGGCCCGCGTTCGTAGCTTGAGGTCTGCGGTCTTGCCCATGAAGGTGACCAGGGCTGGCACGCTCTTCCGGCCCATGGCCGCCAGCGCCGCCGAGGCCGCCAGGCAGATGTCCTCGTCGCTGTGCGACAAGTCCTCCAGCAGCATCTCCGGTGTTCTTTCCAGAAACGCGGCCAGTGGAATCTGCATGTCTTGCACCAGGGACAGCAGTCGAACCACGTGGTCTGGAACCGAATTGGCCTGTAACGAAGTGGCGAGAGTGCGGATGTCGTCACGCAACTTCATCTGGCCGCCATCCTGGCGAACCGGCAGCGGCACGGGCGGTTCGATCCTGGCCACGGCGGGCGACCCGGCGCTGGCCTGCATTTCGTGTAGGACGGCCTGGACGGCCTCCAGGCGAGCGCGCATCTCAGCCTCACCGGCATGTTCTGCCCGCATGTCCCGCAGCATGTCTGCCACCGTGTCCAGGTCGGCGGGCCCCTCTGGTCGGGTGGGCTTCTCGGGGGGGGCCGCCTCCGACGGTCGCACGGCGACGCTGACAAGCTCACTGAGCTTGCTGGGATCGAACAGTTCGGTCTCGGAAACGCCGACGTAGATCATCTCGCTGACGGTGATGTGGGTCAGACCGGCTTGCTGGAGCGTCGCGGTCCAGCCACCGCCCCGCTGGATGACGTCGCGAGGTCTTCCCATCACGTCCACCCAGGCCAACAACTCCTTGTCGGTCAAGCCGGGCCGCAACTGAAAGCCGCTCAGCTTCTGCCGGGACAGGATCTGATGCAGGTCGGTCGGAGCCTGGTTGGCGGCCAACACCCGACCGTTGAGGGTATATTCGCTGTCGTTGCAGATCAACGTGAGCGGTCCCACGTCGGCCAAGAGCGGCAGCATCAGGTTGACCAGCGAACCGCGCGCCATGGCAGAGACGTGCGTCCCTCCACCGAAGGAGTCCTGGCTGCGCATGGTGCGGGTCAAGGTGTTGAGGGCATTGACCGCGCTCTTTTCCTGGCTGGCCGTCAGCGGACGGGAGGCGTCCCAGGTCTTGGGCTGCGGCATTTCGCCCAGAATCAGCCCGATGTTGCGAGGCGAGAGAAAGTTGTTGTCGAAGCGCGCCAGGGTGTCGAGGGCTTGATCCAGCTCGCCGGCCAGGGAAAAGTGCAATTCGCTATGGGTCGCGGTGCCCGTGCGCGTCCCCCGGTCGTCCTCCATGATCCCCAGAGTGCGGTGGAACTTGGCTTGCTCGGCCGGCTTCAAGCGCTCGTAGAAGACGGTTCGGGTGGCCTCCGATACAAATTCGAACTGGCCGGAGTCTTCCGAGATCCGAACGAAACAGCCCTCGCGACCCCGTTGCAGCGATTCGCGCAGGACGGCCTGCGGCTCGCCGGAGAGCTGCTCGAGGCTCTCGGCAGAGAATCGCAGACCGATGACGGACGCCATGGACAATAGATTTTGCGCGTCTTGCGGCAGATGCTCCAGGCGTCGCTGGACCGCGTCCTCCGGCGTCAGAGGCATATGGGCCAGCTCGAAGCCTTCGGCGACCAGGACCCCCTGGCTCTCACGAACAATCCGGCGGACCACCAGCAGCCGCAGGAGCTCCTCCAGAAAGAAGGGGTTGCCACCGGTCAGGGCGTGCACCTCGGATGCATGGGCCGAGAACCCGTGGATGCGGGGCAGAAGGGCCTCCACATAGGGTTCCAGTTCCTCTTTTTCGAGGGGTACGGCTTCGAGCCGCAGGCTCTCGCCCGGGCTGCACCAGCCGTCCAGGAACGTCTTGATGGGTTCCTCCCCATCCTCGGCACGGCAGGCGACGGCCAAGGCCAGTTTACCGCCCACCGCGCCGTGGCGCATGTGATCGAGGAAGCGCACCGTGGCCTCGTCCAGCCACTGGCCGTCGTCGATGGCCAGGAGGCCGCTCTTGCTGCCGAGCGAGGCGGTGAGGATGGCCAGCATGACCTCGACCAGGCTGCGGATCATGTCGGCCGGGGTGCGCGGCTCGAAAGCCACCCCGGGAACGACCGGCTTGAGCTCCGGCAAGGCGGTCGAGGCCTCGTGCAGGACGTTGGCCTCGAGCTTCCCGGCCACCTCGGAGAGCAGGGCGGCCCCCCCGTTGCGGAGGATCATCCGCATGGTCGGCAACAGGGCGCCGAACGGCTGCCTCCGATAGAGTCGAGTGCCCTGCACCAAGGGGAGGATCTCGAGGTTCTCCTGGGCGACTCGGCGAATTTCCGCCAGGATGCGAGATTTGCCGCAGCCCGCGTCTCCGCTGATGGCCAGGAGAGGAGCCCGCCCGTCGATGGGCGGGCTGACGCCCATCAAGGCGATGGCCTCGGCCAGGGGCACGCGGTCACGAGGGAACCACGACGGGGACGGAAAAGCGAAGTGAAACTGCTCCCCAATCAATTGGCGGATGCGAGCCGGCGCGGAATCCCGCGGTGGGGCCATGACCGGCGCCAGCCCCATCGCTTCGGAGACCTCTGCAATCGTCGCCGGCCGCGCCTGTGGGGTGAGTTGCATCATCCACTCGATGGTCGATACCAGCCGCTCCGACAAACCCGGACGGTGGTGCGTCAGGCTGGGCAGGGAATCCTTGCCGCCGGCCCGCTCCACCAGACGATCCGGAGCCGAAGTTGGCGTGTGCCCGGCGAGCGCGAAGTACAAGGTGGCGCCCAACGCATAGATGTCGCTTCTCGGGTCCGTACGGCCCATCTGGCCATATTGTTCGATAGGAGCAAAACCATCCGATCCCCACCCTTTTACCAGGGCGTCAGTGGCCGCTGCCTCGCCGTCCGCCGCCGCCATTTTCGCGATGCCGAAGTCAATGAGGCGGAGGCTTCCGTCCTTGGCCAGCATGACGTTGGTCGGCTTCAAATCCTTGAAAATGACCGGAGGGTTGTGCCGATGCAGATACTCCAGCACGTCGCACAACTCACGCGCCCACTTCAGGACGTCGGCCTCCTCAGGTGGGGCCGCCTTGATCGCGTCCAGCAGAGTGCGACCATCGACGAACTCCATGACCAGAAACTGGGAATCCTGTTCGGCAAAGAAATCATACACCCGCGGCAAGCCTGGATGGTGCAGGCGGTTGAGGATGCGAGCTTCGCTGCGGAATTGCTCGCTCCAGGTGTCTCGCACGGCCGGCTCGAGCTGAGTCAGCCTCATCTGCTTGACGGCAACCCAGATGGCCATGCCAGCGTGCCAGGCCAGGTAGACCGAGCCCATGCCGCCCTCGCCCAGGGTCCGCTCTATCTTGTACCGACCATTCAGAACCTGGCCTTGACAGTCCACGTCTGTCCCCCTTGACGGCGTTCTGAGAGACCGCGGAGTTCGATACCGCCCGGAGAGGATCCTGGAGGCCTACCGGCCCTGCCCGGTTGGCCGAATCTGGCAGCGGGCACAATAAGGTGTATGATCCGGCAGGAGCAGCCACTCGCCATCGACGCACCGCGGAGCCTGAGAGTTTCCATCGACGTGACCCCGGAGAGCATTG
>DASYBA010000242.1:0-1647 GCA_036501005.1 Candidatus Xenobia bacterium
TGGGGTGGACCAGGTCGACGTCATCCAGCCAGTGCTCTATGCTGTCGAGGTGGCCCTGGCCGCCTTGTGGACCACGTGGGGGGTGACGCCCGACGTCGTGGTCGGTCACAGCATGGGTGAGGTGGCGGCCTCGTACGTGGCCGGGGCCCTGTCCATGGCCGATGCGGTGCGGGTGATTGTGCGTCGCAGCCGGCTGTTGCGGCGGGTGAGCGGGCAGGGGGCCATGGCCGTGGTGGAGCTGTCCATGGCAGAAGCGCAAGAGCGGCTGGCCGGCTTGGAGGACCGGCTGTCGGTGGCGGTGAGCAACAGTCCCCGTTCGACTGTGCTGTCCGGCGCTCCGGAGGCCCTCGATGAGCTGCTGCCGCGCCTGGAGGCAGAGGGGGTGTTCTGTCGCCGCATCAAGGTGGACGTGGCCTCCCACAGCCCCCAGATGGACCCGCTGCGAGACGACCTGCTGGCTGCCCTGAAGGAGGTCCGGCCCCAGGCCGGGCGCACCCCCATCCACTCCGCCGTCACCACCCAGGTCACCGATGGGGCGGGCTACGATGCGGCCTACTGGGCGCGCAACCTGCGGGAGCCCGTACAGTTCGGGGCCGTCATCGGCCAGCAAGTCCAGGCCGACCCCACGCTGTTTGTGGAGCTGAGCCCGCATCCCATCCTGCTGCCGGCCATGGAGACCATCATGGCTGGGCGCAGTCGGGCCTGGGGCAGCCTGCGCCGCGAGCAACCGGAGCAGGCGCTCATGCTGGAGACGCTGGGGGCCCTGTGGGCCGCCGGCTACCCGCTCGACTGGAGCCGCCTGTACCCGGTCGGACGAGTGGTGTCGGCGCCCACCTATCCCTGGCAGCGGGAGCGCTATTGGCCAGAGCCCCAGCGGCAACGAGCGCTCCGGTCCGGTCCGGGTGGACATCCGCTGATGGGCATCGAGACCGTGCTGGCCGGAGCGGGCCGCATGCGATTCTGGGAGTTCGAGCTGGAAGCCGACGCGGCGTCGGACCATCGCATCGCCGGAGAGGCCGTCCTCTCCATGACCACGGCCCTGGACATGGCCCTGGCCGCCGCCCGCAGCTTGTGGTCGACCCCGTCGGTGGCCGTAGAAGGCCTGGTGTTCGACAGTCCCGTGCGGCTTCCAGCCAGCCTGCAGGTGCAGTGTGCCGAATCGACCCCCGAGCGTGGGACCTTTGGCCTCCATGCGCACCAGGACGACGGGTCGTGGAGCCTGATGGTGCGGGCCGCCCTGTGCCCCTCGGCGGCGGCGGTCGCCACCGACGAGCCCATCGACGATCTGGCGGCTCGCTGCGGTCCGGAACAGTCAGGCCAGTCGTTCTATCAACGGCTGGCCGAGCATGGGTATGCTCCCTCCCGGCAGGGCCTGCGAAAAGTCTATCGGGGAACTCAGGAGGCGGTCGCCTGGGTGCAGCTTCCCACGGCCTCCCTGGTGGACATGCTGGAAAACACTCTGCACCTGCTGTGGTCGCTGGTGGACCGTCCCTACGTGCCGGTCGGCGTGACGGGCGTGCAGCTCCATGCCACGCCTGGCGCGGAGGCCTGGTGCCACATCCGGACTCGCATGGAGAGTGGGGCCTTGGAGGCTGACGTTCGACTCTTGGACGCGGGCGGCCGGCCGATGCTGGATCTGGCCGGGTT
>DASYBA010000243.1:0-7312 GCA_036501005.1 Candidatus Xenobia bacterium
GACTCGCTGCCTGAGTTGTGGGCCTCTCTAGCAAAGCACATCGTGGGATTTACGCCCATGATCCACCATGTTCGGCCTTGATCCCCGCCAGATTTGCGACGGGTCGCGCAAAATACTACGACGGCGATGGATCTACGGGGCAGATCCTGTTGAAGGTCCAGGTAGGTCAGATTGAAGTGGATGCCCTGGTCGATACGGGCGCACCATGGTGCATTCTGGGCGACCGATTGGCAGAAAAAGCGGGCTGGCTGGAGCATGCGCCCACCTTGTCGACCATCCTTCATACTCGGCTAGGCAGACTCCGCGGCTACTTGAGACGTGAGTATCTGACGCTCGTGGCCGAGTCGGGGGAGTCCCTGAGTGTCGAGGCGACCTTCTTCGTTAGTCCTGACTGGCTGGGGCCCACTTTTATCGGGTATTCGGGGTGCCTGGAACGGATGCGCTTCGCGGTTGATCCAGCCCAGAGCCTCTTCTACTTTGGCGCGGCGGCGGCATGACAGCGGAGGTCGGGCTGGTCTGGCTGACTCTGACGCTGGCGGTTCACGGTGGGTTGGGTGGTTCACTACCAGTAGCGCTATTTGACATTGATCGGCGTCGTGGTGCCCTTGTGCTCCTTCCTCGGTCTGGCCATTTTGTATTGGTACGGGCGCGAGCTTATGGCACTCCGGAAAGAGCTACTGGCGTGTGTGTTCCTGGTGGGACTCTTTTTGTCAGCAGTCCTCGCGCAGCACGGGCCCGGCCCAGACCCAATGATCCTGCTCCCAACAGGGGCGCCTCCTGCATAGACATGGGTTGTCTGTATGTCATGATACTCTTCCTCTGCAGCGCCGCGCTAGTGGGATGGCTCTTGGTCTTCATCGATTGAATCGAGCCGCAGCGTGCCTACGGCGGCGCGGCGCGGAGCCACGTCTGGCCGCGGCGGAGGACGTCTTTTTCGTTGGGGTAGGTGAGCTTCTCCCACGCCTCCGCCAGCGGGAACCACGCCACCTGGTCGGCCTCCCCGTCCGGCTGCGCCGCGTTCTCCTCCACCAGCCGCATCAGGAAGAACGTCACCGTCTTGTGGTACAGCGTGTTGTTGTCCTTCCAATAGAACCAGTAGTCGATATCCCGTAGCCGTTCCTCGATGGCGCTCTGGTGCCCCGTCTCTTCGAGAATTTCCCGGGTGGCCGTCTGGTCCGGCGTCTCGCCGTCGTTGAGGCGTCCCTTGGGCAGCGCCCACACCTTGCCCTTGGCAATGAGGCAGATGAAAACTTTCTCTCCCTCCCGCTTGTAGACCATGCCGCCGGCCGAACGCTGGATCCCAGACTTTCTCGGCACGACCTCCACGGTCGGCACGGGGACCGGTGTGGGGGCGGGTGGCGCCGGGACCTCCCCGAGGGCCGTCCGAGCCAGGCCGGTGGCGACCGCATTTCGGTCCGGGAGCACGTGGATGATCTGGAACTGCAGCCTCGCCGCCAAGAGCCACGCTCGATGGTGGAGCGACTTGACGGCGTCTTCCCGCACCGACAGCCGGCCCCGCATCTGGTTCACCATGGACTCCGAGTCGGCGTAGACCACCACCCGGCGGGCGCCACAGCGGGACGCCTCCTCCAGCCCCAGCAGCAACGCCATGTAGCTGGTCTGCACCGCCGCCGCATCGGTAATCAGGGCCTGCTTTTCCACCAGGACGTCTCCCAAGGGCGTGCTGACGGCCACGCCATAGGCATGCGGGCCGCTCTTCGAGCGACTCAGGCACGCGATGTTGATGTGGACCGCTTCCGGCATTGTTGAGGAGTACGGCCTGCGACGGGGAGGCTCCTCTCGAAGCCCGCCGAACCTAGCGTTCGCCGTGCCCAACGTCGTCGTCGATCAGGTTCGAAAACAGTATGCCCACAGCCCCCAGGAAGCGTTGCGGGGCATATCGCTGGATATTCCGAGCGGCGCCTTCGTGGCCGTCACGGGACGGTCCGGTTCGGGCAAGAGCACCCTCCTCAACCTCATCGGGGCCCTCGATCGCCCCACCAGCGGCACCGTCCGCTGCGACGGCCTCGATCTCTCGACCGCCTCCGACGACGACCTGGCGCACTACCGGCGCACCAGGGTCGGTTTCGTGTTCCAGGCCTTCTTTTTGTCACCCTATCGAACCGCCCTCGAGAACACCCTCCTCTCTCTCACTTTCGGCTCCGAGCCCATCTCGAGCAAGGTGGAGGAGGCCCGCCGTGCCCTTCAGTCGGTCGGGCTGGGAGGCATGTTCGAACGCAAGGCCGTCGAACTGTCGGGCGGGCAACGCCAGCGGGTGGCCCTGGCTCGGGCCCTGGTCACCCATCCCCCCCTGCTCCTCGCCGACGAGCCCGTGGGCAGCCTGGACAACACGACCCGCGACGAGATCCTGGAGCTCCTCTTGCAATATCGAAAAGACCACCACGCCACCCTGGTGGTCATCACCCACGAGGATCGCCTGGCCGACATCGCCGATCGGGTCATCACCCTGGACGACGGGCGCTTGAAGACGAATGCGCCCGGATAACCTCCTGTGGGTGTCGGTGGGCCGGCGCCCCGGGCTGTGGAGCCGACTCCTCTGGCTGAGCCTGGGCACGGCGGTCGGCGTCGCCGCCCTGGTGTTCTTCCTGGCGCTCGTGAGTGGGCTGCAGACCGTCATCTTGACCCACATCCTCGGCATGGTGCCCGACGAGGTCGAGGTGGTTCCACAGACCATGGCGGTCGGCCCTCTCGAGGTGAAGACGGGCGGGCGCCTGGACCCGGACACGGTCGACAAACTGCGGAAAATACCCCACGTCACCGCGGTCTATCGAAGAGCCCGACTCGACATTCCCAGCATGTTGACGGCTCACTACCATGGCCTCCCCTTCGTATCGGACATCATCATCGAGGGCGTGGACGAGGGACTCTTGCAACCTGAACTGGGCGACCAGTTCACCATGCATCCTGATGGAGACCCGGCTCCTTCCGTCCTGGCCGGCGCCCTGGTCGAAATGCTCAACGCCGGGCTGGCCGTGCACGTGGGCGGCCCGGCCCTCTCTCGCAGCGCCCTGGTCGGCTTCCACTTCGACCTGGTGGTGGGTCGCTCCAGCTTTCACGAGGGGAACTCCCAGACGTTTCCCTGTCGGGTCATGGCGGTATCGGATCACGTCACGGTGAGCGGGCCCACCTTGCCCATGTCGTACCTGGAGAAGTGGGCGCAGGCCATGCAGGGCCCCCCACCCGACGTCTATGCGGCGGTGCTGAAACTGGACCAGCCGGACGCCCTGCAGGCGGTCGTTTCGCAGGTGACGTCCATGGGGTTCAAGACGCCGAAGCAAGACCAGGCAGCCCGCATTGCCACCGCTGCCCGCGTCGTGCAGGCCGGCCTGGTGTGCTTCTGTGCCGTGCTGCTGGTGGTTGCCGGCGTCGGGATTGCCAACGGCCTGGCCATGATGGTGCACGAGGAACGAACCGATATTGGCCTGATGCGGGCTCTCGGCGCCCGGCGGGCCGACGTGCTGTGGATTTTCCTGGTGCGGGCGCTCCTCAGCGGGTTGCTCGGATCCGTGGCGGGGGTCGTAGTCGGATCCTCCCTGGTGGTCATCACCCCCCACCTGGCCAGCCACTGGCTGCCGTCGCTCCTGGGGGCGGATTCGGACTGGCTGCACCTCACCGCGCCCGGGGTCCTGGGCCCGGTGCTGTTTGGCACGCTGGCCAGCATGGCCGCCGGCCTCCTGCCCGCCCGCCAGGCCGCCGCCCTGCGCCCGGCCGACGCTCTGCGAGGCGGCGAATAGAGATTACTCGTGCCGTAGGGCCACGATCGGATCGAGACGAGAGGCCTTGACGGCGGGATAAAGTCCAAAGAAGACCCCTATCGCACAGGACACGCCGAACGCCAGCACGATACTGTCACCGCTGACGATGGCGGACGACCACTTTTTGTCGACCACCGCCGCCGTCACCACCCCGACAATGATGCCCAGGATGCCCCCGCCCAGACTCAGTGTCAGCGCCTCCGCCAGGAACTGCAACAGGATGTCGCCGGGACGAGCCCCGATGGCCATGCGCGTGCCGATCTCCTTGATGCGTTGCGTCACGCTCACCAGCATGATGTTCATGATGCCGATGCCGCCCACCACCAGGGAAATGGACGCCATGCCGCCGAGCAGGTTGCGGAGGATGGCCTGCTGCGTGCGCCACCGCTCGATCCAGACACTCACGTCGTCGATCTCGAAGTCGTCCTCCACCTTGCTGTGCAGGTGGTGATGCTGGCGCAGGAACTGGCGAATCTCGTCTTTGGCGGCTTCCATCTGCTCGGGTCGATCCGTCGACGCGGTGATGCTATCGACCCACTGTGAGTGTTCGATATACCGCATCACGGTCGTATACGGCGCCATGAAGAGGCTATCCTCATCTCGCATGAAGCCGCCTTCGCCCCCCTTGAGGCGCTTGACGCCGACCACCTTGAAACCGACGGATTTCACCCGCACTACCCGTCCAATTGGATCCCGATTGCCAAACAGGGCGTCCGCGGTCTTGGCCCCCAGGACGCAGACGCGGGCAGCTTTCGCCACATCATCCTCGGTAAAGCTCTCGCCTTGAGCGAGCTGGAAATTGTGGATGGGAAAGAAGTCCGGGCCCACCCCAAATACAAAGGCATTGGCGTTGATGCTCTCGTACACGATGGGCTTCTGCCCTGTCCACTGCTCGGCGGTCACGTAGCGCACCGACGGGCAGGCCGCCCGCAACTCCTGGGCATCACTGACGTGCAGCATGGGATGCGTCTTGACCGGGCCGATGCCGGTCGGGTTGGCGGCCGATATTTCGATACTGTTGTCGCCCTCCTCCTGGATCTCAGCTTCCATGCGGGCCTTGGAGCCGTTGCCCATGGCCACGATGGCGATGACCGCGGCCACTCCGATGATGATGCCGAGCATCGTCAGGAGGCTCCGCACCCGGTTGCGAATCAGCGCTCGCCAGCCCGCCACGACCAGCATGCCGGCGCGGGTCATTCAGGTCGAAGGGCCTCTATCGGATCGAGGCGACTGGCCTGGAAGGCCGGATAGAAACCGAAGAAGATGCCAATGAAACAAGACACCGCAAAGGCCAGCACGATGCTTGGGCCGCTGACGATGGCCGCGGACCACTTCTGATCGACCAGGTGCGAGGTGCCGACCCCCAGCGCAATGCCCAGCAGTCCTCCGGTCATGCTGAGACTGAGGGCCTCCAGAAAGAACTGCAGCATGATGTCCAATGGTCTAGCGCCGATGGCCATGCGGGTGCCGATCTCTTTGATGCGCTCGGTCACGGTCACCAGCATGATGTTCATGATGCCGATGCCCCCGACCAGCAGCGAAATGGCCGCCACGCCCCCCAGCAGGGCGGAGAAGATCTGCTGCTGCTGCCGCCACTTGTCCATCATGGCCTCGATGTCGTCGACGCGAAAGTCGTCTTTCAGGTTGCCGTGGATATGATGGCGTTGTCGAAGGTACGCCGTCACCTCATTCTTGGCGTCTGGCATGGCCTCCATGGTAGGGGCAGCAACCGACATGCTGTAGATGTATCGGGAGTGATGCAGATGTTCCATCACCGACGTGTAGGGGACGAAGATCATCTTGTCGGTGTCGCCGTACCATCCATGCTGATTGCCCTGAACCCTCTTGATGCCGACCACCCGGAAGCCGATAGCTCGAATCCGCAGGGTCCGTCCGATAGGATCCCGGTTGCCGAACAACTGCCCGGCCACCGTGTCGCCCAGCACGCACACCCGGGTGGCGTGACGGACGTCGGCGTCAGTCAGGTTCTCTCCCCATGCGACCGCATCGTGATGGAGGGGAAAGTAGTCGGGAGAGATGCCCGCCACTCTTGCCGTCATGGCCTGGTCCTCGTAGGCGACCGGGGCATCCCAGTCCCACACTGACGGGTTCACGTATTGAACGGACGGACATGCGTCCTTCAGCGAGACGGCGTCGTCTGCCGTCAGCGTGGCGTGATTGTCCTGCGAGATGCCATTCACCATGATGGGCACGGACCGGATCTGCAGCAGGTTATTGCCGATACGGGCCATCTCGTCTTCCATGCGGGCCTGGGAGCCGCGCCCCAGCGCCACCATGGCGATGACCGCGGCCACTCCGATGATGATGCCCAGCATGGTGAGGAGGCTGCGGACCTTGTTCCGATAGAGCGATCGCCAGGCCGAGCGCAGCAGCATGAGCAGCCGCGACAGCGGCATGCTAGAAAAGGTCCTTCCGCTCCGACTTGGGCGGGTAGGTGGCGCCGGTGATCACGTCCTGACCCTCGTTCAGACCGTCCAGCACCTCGGTGTTGCTGTCGTCCGACAGCCCGGTCGTGACGTCAACCGAGACCGGCGTCTTGCCTCGCAGCACCCACACCTTCTGGTGGTCGGTCTCGTCGGGCAGGAGGGCGGCCTTGCCCAGCAGCACCTTCGGCCGGGGCGACGGCGACGGTGAGGGAGATGGGCTGGCCTTGGCCGACGGGGTCGGCGTGGGGGTCGCGCTGGGAGCCTCTTGCGGTTTCCACCGTAGGGCAGAATTCGATACGAGCAGGGCCTGCTTGTGCTCCCGCACCTGCAGGGTGATGTTGGCGGTCATCCCCGGGCGCAGTTTCAAGAGCGGGTTCTCGACCGCCACGATGACCTGGTAGGTGACCACGTTGTCGGTCGTCGTGGCCTTGTTTCGAACCTGAGTCACCGTGCCCGCGAACTTGTCGTCCGGATAGGCATCCACGGTGAAGGTGGCCTTCTCACCCCGATACACTCGGGACATGTCGGATTCCGACAGAGACGCCATCAGTTGCATGTGCTTGAGGTTGGTGCCAATGCTGTAGAGCTGGGGAGTGTTGTAACTGGACTGGATGGTCTGGCCCTGGTCGACGTTGCGTTCCAGGATGATGCCGTCGACCGGTGAGCGGATGGTGGTATAGGACAAGTCGAGCTTCGACTGCTCCGTATTGGCCTCGGCCCGTTTCACGGCGGCCTGGGCGACCTCGACTTGCGCCTGGGCCCCCGACACCTGGCTTTGGGCCGCATCCACCTTGACCCGGGCTGACTCCACCGCCGTTTGGGTCGTGCGCAATTTGATCCCCGCCGCCTGCAACCCGGCCTCGCTGGCATCCACCTGCCCCTCTGCCGTGCGCACGTCAGCCTCCGCGACGTCGCGAGCGGCTCGCGCCTGGTCCACCTCGCTTTGTGGAATCAGATCCTCCTTCCGCACCGCCAGGTCGCGGTTGAGGGTCAGCTCGGCCACGCCCAACTGGGCGCGGGCCTTGTCCACACCGGCGCGCGCCTGGCTGCGCTGGGCCCGGGCCGTCGCGATGCCCCCGCGAGCCGTAT
>DASYBA010000244.1:0-4248 GCA_036501005.1 Candidatus Xenobia bacterium
GGTCCATCGATGACGGCCAGCGGTTGCCGGCGGCCCATCGCCCGTATACTGGTCACCCCGATGGCCCGCGCCAACCGGTCCACCTTCAGAGGGCCGGGGTGCGGCGCAGTGCCAGGCGCCGGCTGCGGATAGGCCGTCGACAGCGCCGTATGGAACGTCACATGCCCCTCCACCTTGCCGATGGCCTGGTGGATATGCCCGTTCAAGACCGTCACCGATCCGAACCGCTTGAGATGGCCCATGACCTGCTCGCTTTCGTCGGTGCCCCAGCCCCAGTCCCGATCGATGGTCCACAGCGGCATGTGGGCGAACACCACCAGGGGCGTATCGCTCCGCACCGAGCGCAGATCCTTTTCAAGCCATGCCATCTGGTCGTCCCCGATATGCCCCATGCCGCCGGCCTTCAAATCCAGCACGTTGACCAGCGCCACGCAATGGACGCCATGCGTATCGAAACTGTACCACGTCGTGCCAAACCGCTTCTGGTACGCCTGCCCGTCGTCAACCACCGTATCGTGTTCCCCAGGGATGACGTGGACCTCTGGCGCCTTGATGGTAGCGAGCATCTTCTGGACCGTATCGAACTCCTCCGGCTTGGAGCCGTGCGTCAGGTCACCCGTATGGACCACGAAGGCTGGGCGCACCGGGAGCGCATTGACCCGGTCGATACATTGCTGGAACGTGCCCACCACGTCGGGGTTGGCGGGCTTGTTGAAACCGATATGGCTATCGCTGATCTGCACGAAGCTGAAGTCGGCAGAAGCCGCGTCCGCCTCGCCCAGGAGACTCGAGCTGAGCACCCCTCCCCGCACTGAGAACAACACCCCCGTCCCAGCCCATGCCATGCACTTGAGAAATTCACGTCGATCGGTCATTTTCACGACCTCCTTCACCGCCCAGACCTGCGCCACGACCCGCCTATTCCCGATGGAATAAAATCGCGGGAATGCAGGTCTCCACCGGCGTGGAAGTCTCGGCCGTGAACTTCGAGCAGGACATCCTGCGACACCTCGACAGCGCGTACAACCTGGCTCGCTGGCTGGTGCGCAGCCCGCTGGACGCAGAAGACGTGGTGCAAGAGGCCGTCCTGCGCGCCTTCAAATACTTTCGAGGGTGCCGCGGCGGCGACACCAAAGCATGGTTTCTCCGCATCGTCCGCAACACGGCGACCACGTGGCTGGCGCAGCACCGGCCGGAAGCCCTCGAGGAGGAAGTGCTGTCGCGGCTTCCGTCTCCGGAGGCGGAGCCAGACGCCGTCTATCTGCAGGCCGTCGACGGGGAGGTCCTGCGGCGGGCCATCGAGAGCCTGCCCACGCTGCACGCCGAGGCCCTCGTCCTGCGGGAGATCGAGGGCCTGTCCTACAAGGCCATCGCCGACGTGGCCGACGTCCCGATTGGCACCGTCATGTCCCGCCTGGCCCGCGCCCGCAAGAGACTCCAGGAAATACTGGGTCCGACCTTCAGGAGGGTGCCATGAACGATGACAGCTTGCTCTCCGCGGAGCAGATCCGCAGCTTGAGCTACCCGGCGCCCGCTGGGTTGCTGGAGCGGGTCCGCCCAGCACGCCGCCGGCACCCTGCCGGGTGGCTGGCTGCCGCCGCCGTCCTGCTCATCCTCCTGGGCTTTGCGATGGGCCGCCTGCACCCCGACTCGGACCCGGCCCAGCCCGTCCTCGCCGCCCATCTCCGGTCCCTCCAGGCCGATCACCTGATGGACGTCGCTTCGACCGATCAGCACACCGTCAAGCCGTGGTTCGCCGGCAAACTGCCCTTCTCGCCCCCCGTCGTCGACCTGGCCGACCAGGGCTTCCCGCTGGCCGGCGGTCGGTTGGAGTACCTCGGCGACCATCCCGCGGCGGCCCTGGTGTACCACCGGCACCTGCACGTCATCAACGTGTTCGTGTGGCCCGGCGGGACCCACAGCCTGTCCCGGTCCGTCGACGGCTGGCATATGATCGGCTGGACGCAGGCTGGCATGCAGGCGTGGGCCGTCTCCGACCTGAACCTCCCCGAACTTCAGCAGTTTGTCGACCTGCTCCGGCAGCACTGAAAAAAATATTTCCCCTCCATGTCGAGACTCGACCTCGTCGTTCGTCGTAGGGGATGAAGCAGGTGAGAACCTGCCATCACCATCAAGGAGAACACTTACATGAAGTTCATGGTCATCGTTCGAGCCACCCAGGAGAGCGAAAAAGGCGGTATGCCCGATCCCGAGATGATGGCCGCCATGGGCCGTTTCAACGAAGAGCTGGTCAAAGCCGGCGTCATGCTGGCCGGAGAAGGCCTGCACCCCACCTCCAAAGGGGCCCGCGTCCACTTCAACGGCCAGGATCGCACGGTCATCGACGGTCCTTTCGCCGAGACCAAGGAGCTGATCGCCGGGTTCTGGATCTGGCAGTGCAAGTCGATGGCAGAAGCCATCGAATGGGTGAAGCGCTGCCCCAACCCCATGCCGACGGAATCCGACATCGAGATCCGCCAGGTGCACAGCGCGGAAGACTTCGCCGCCATCGATCCGACCGGTGAAGAGCGCCGCAAGGAAGCCGCGCTACGGGAGAAGCTGCACTATTAGGAGCCTCCCAGCAGGCTCTCACCCGGAGCCGGCCATCCAGGCGGTCTGGCGTATCGAATCGGCTCGCATCATCGGCGCCCTGGTTCGAATGCTCAAAGACCTGGGCCAGGCCGAAGAGCTGGCCCAGGACGCGCTGGTGGCGGCGCTGGAGCGCTGGCCCAAGTCGGGCGTCCCGGACAACCCGGGCGCCTGGCTCATGGCCACCGCTCGGCGCCGCGCCATCGACCAGATCCGCCGCGGCCAGCGCCTCGCCCACAAGCAGAAGCTGTTGGTCCCGGAGCCCGTGCCACCGCCGGAGTTCGAGGAGATGGGTGACGACGTGCTGCGTCTGATGTTCGCGACCTGCCACCCCGTCTTGTCGACCGAGGCGCGGGTCTCCCTGACCCTGCGCCTTCTGGGCGGCTTGACCACCGCGGAGATCGCGAGGGCCTTTCTCGTGCCCGAGCCCACCGTGGCCCAGCGCATCGTCCGGGCCAAGAGGACCTTGGTCGAAGCCCGAGCGTCGTTCGACCTGCCCGGCCCGGCCGAGCGGGAAGGCCGCCTGGACTCGGTGCTGGAGGTCATCTATCTCATCTTCAATGAGGGATATTCGGCCACCGCAGGAGATGACTGGGTCCGACCTGAGCTGTGCGACGATGCCATGCGCCTGGGCCGCATCCTCGCCGCCCGAGTCGACCACGGCGAAGTGCAGGGATTGGTGGCCCTCATGGAGCTGCAGGCCTCCCGCCTGCGGGCTCGCACGGGACCGGACGGCGCCGCGGTACGCTTGCTCGACCAGGACCGCAGCCGCTGGGACTGGCTCCTCATCGAGCGGGGCCTGGCCACCCTCGATCGGATCCCAGGTCCCTACGGCCCTTATGCCATCCAGGCCGCGCTGGCGGCCTGCCACGCTCGGGCTCGCGTCGCGGCCGATACCGACTGGCCCCGCATGGTGGCCCTGTACGATGCACTGTTTCAGCTCCAACCGTCGCCCGTCATCGCGCTCAACCGCGCCGTCGCGGTGGCCATGGCCTTCGGTCCAGAGGCGGGCCTGGAAGCGCTGGCGCCGGTGATGGAAGCCCCTGCTCTACAGCGCTACCACCTGCTGCCCGCCACCCGCGCAGACTTCCTCTGGCGCCTGGGACGCAAAGACGAAGCCCGCCGGGCCTTCGAACATGCCGCCACCCTGACGCAGAACGCCCAGGAGCAGCGGTTGCTTCTGTCGCGGGCCCAGCAGTGTTGATTCTTTATTTTTACCGCTTGTTTCGACGCCGCCTGCCGAGCTACAGTAGTAGCGAAAGGAGTCGGATATGAAATCGATATGGCACCCCATGTTCTTCGGGATCCTGTTGATGTCTACGCCCCTCATGGCCCAGATGCCAGGACCCCCGCCCGCGCCGCTGCCGCATCTGAGCGCCGATCAGAAACAACAGGTGGACGGTATCCGACAAGACTTCGAAGCCCAGCACCAGGCTAACCTGGCGCGCTTTGAAGAGGCCGTCAAGAGCATTCTCTCGCCCTCCCAGATGACCCGCTTCAACCAGATGGTGACAGAGCGTATCGAATTCGAGAAGGGCGTGGCCAAGGCTTGCCAACGGTTGCACGAGGAAGTGCACGTGCCGCCACCGCCCCTGCGGCTGCACGATCTGGACCTGACGGAGGAACAGATGGGCGAGGTCCACGTCTTCCACCAGGCCC
>DASYBA010000245.1:0-2510 GCA_036501005.1 Candidatus Xenobia bacterium
GACCTCGTGCGGGTCGAAGACCTGCACGGCACCCACCTGGGCCGAGGGCTCACCAACTACGCGGCGCACCAGGTTCGGCTCATCCAAGGCCTGCCCAGTGAGTCGTTCGAGGGCGTGCTGGGCTTCAAGGCCTACGACGAGGTCATCCACCGCAACAACCTGGTACTGGAGCAGAAACCGTGATGGACACCGTGGTGCAGAACGAAGTGGTCGCCAAGGCGAAGTCGGGCAAGAAGGCCGCCCCGTTGCTGGCCACCGCATCGGCTGGAAAGCGCACTCAGGCCCTGCGAGCCATCGCCACCCGGTTGCGGGCCCAGGCCGCCGACATCGTCAAGAAGAACGCCGAAGACGTGGAAAGGGCCCGCCAGGCGGGCACCGCGGCATCGCTCCTCGACCGCCTGACCCTCACCCCCGCCCGCATGGAAGACATCGCCGCCGGAGCCGACGCCATCGCGGGGCAGCCGGACGTGCTCGGAGAAGGCGAGACCTGGACTCGTCCCAATGGACTGGAGATCCAGCGGGTACGAGTCCCCCTGGGCCTGGTCGGGATCATCTACGAGGCCCGTCCCAACGTGACGGTCGAAGCGGCCTGTATCGCCTTCAAAGCAGGCAACGCAGTCCTCTTGCGGGGCTCCAGTTCTGCCTTGCAGACCAACCGGCTGCTGGTCGCGGCCATGCAGGAGGCCCTGCAGGAGGTCGACCTGCCCCCTACCCTCATTCAGTTGATCGAATCCGGCGATCGCCACGACGTCGACGAACTGGTGCGCCTCAACCGCTACCTCGACGTGATCATTCCGCGCGGCGGGGCCGATCTCATCAACCGCGTGGTCCAGACTGCCACCGTACCGGTCATCGAGACCGGTATCGGAAACTGCCACGTCTACGTCGACAAGGCCGCAGACCTGGACAAGGCCACCCGCATCGTCGTCAACGCCAAGACCCATCGCCCGTCGGTCTGCAACTCGGCCGAAAAGCTCCTCGTCCATCAGGACGTGGCCGACGCCTTCCTGCCCGTCATCGTCAAAGCCCTGTCGGACAAGAACGTGAAGCTCAAAGGGTGCGCCGAGACCGTGCGCCGGCAGCCCCACCTTCCGGTGGCCCCCGACCAGGACTGGGATATCGAGTACCTCGACCTCGTCATGGCCATCAAGATCGTGAACACCGTCGAACAGGCGGTCGAACACATCAACCAGCACGGCAGCCACCACTCGGATGCCATCGTCACGGAAGACTACGCGGCGTCGCGCACCTTCACCCGAGGCGTCGATTCGGCGGCCGTTTACGTCAATGCCTCGACCCGCTTCACCGACGGAGGCGAATTCGGGTTCGGCGGCGAGATGGGCATCAGCACGCAGAAGCTGCACGCTCGCGGCCCCATGGGGGTGCGGGAGTTGACGACCAACAAGTATGTCGTGCTGGGCAGCGGGCAGACTCGTTAACGTTTGCCGCCCCAGCCACCACGGAATAACATGAAAGTAGGCTCGGACGTTACGTGGGCCGGGAGGGACTTTCATGGAGACTTTGTATCGGTATTTTACCTCGGACGCCCCGGCCGTCTGTCCTTCGTGTCAGCAGCCCTTGCCGACTCGAGGGGAGGTTCGCACCATGTCGCTGCAGGTTCGGCCGCCCCACGTCGTGTATCGTGAAGGGCGGGCCATCGAGAGCGGCGGCTGGTGTACGGAGACCCGCTGCTTCCTGCGGGTGTGCCAGTGTGGCCTCGCCCTGGCCGTCCAGCCCCTCGAGGGAGGGTTCAACTACGCCTTCCGGTGCCGGGTCTGCGACAGCTTCTCGCCCAACGTGTCGGGCCACGGCTGGTGCTTGTGTTGCATTCTGGAGAGAAGCGCCGGCATTCGTGACGCACGGGCCCTTATTGAAACCCTCAACGAATCCGATACGTGCATGGGCCGCACCCGCTCGGAGTTCCTGGACGGCTTTCTCAAGGGGGTCCTGTTAGGCGTCCCCGACCTGGTCGTCCCCGACGCCGCATAGATAGAAGGTAGAAGGGCGGGGGTGATGAAGACCCGCACATGAGAGTTGTCCTGCTTCTACTGGCGCTGATTTGCACGCCGCTGTTCGCTTATCCGGTTAAACCCGAGGTCTTCTGGTTCACCATTGACGAGGGCGGCCAGCGCAAAGGGTTTGGTCGGGGCGAGTACCTGGCCGGGCAGGGCGACCACTATACCTTCAAGTACGTCATCGTCATGCATCTGCAGACCAAGACGGGCGAGGTGGGCACCTACCAGTTCGACGAGAACCTCAAGCCTCTCGCCTTCAAGGAGCAGACCATCTTCGCCGGGTCCACCCAGGCCGTGACCAATACCATGGAAGCCCACTTCGACTGGGCCAAGAATGACGTCACCTACACCAGCCACGAGTTCGATGCGCAGAAGGGTGACTACGATGACGCCACGCACCACGTGCCGACCGTGAAAGACGCCGTTTCCCAGTTCACCCTCAACGTCGCCCTCGCCCATTCCGTCCTCAAGCCGGGCGAGAAACTGGACTACAAG
>DASYBA010000246.1:0-12232 GCA_036501005.1 Candidatus Xenobia bacterium
GATGGTCGTTTACCTCGAAATCGATAGTGGCCCAGGCGGACCACATCGTCCGGGGCCGGCCGGCGGCGAGCCGGTCCATAAAGTGACTTCCTCGCGGACCACCACGTTCAAACCCGATGCCCGAACGCGTGTGAGCCACTCCAGGTCGCTCATCGGATAAGCTTCGTCGAACAGCCCCACGCGACTGAATACAGAACGTCGAATGAGCGCCGACCCCAGGTGGGGGCCCGGGCTCGGGGCCGGGGCCCACCGCCCAGCCAGAGGTTGGGCCTGGCCCAGGATCATGTCGATTTCTGGGTGCCCCTGCATGACCGCCAGTTGACCGGCGAGGCGCTCGGCCGGCCACACGTCCCAGGCATCCGCAAAAGCGAGGAGCTCGTGTCTGGCCAGCGTCCAGCCCTGGTTGAGGGCGGCGGCCCTGCTGGCTCCGGTGCGCGGGACCACGGTGACGCCGGGCCATGCGCGGGTGACCGGGTGTTCGGGATCGTCGAGCAACAGCGTTTCGCTGGGCCGCTGCGTCTGCAATCGGATACTGTCAAGCGATCGTTGCACCTCGGGCCCGGACGTGACGATTACGCTGACTTCCTCAGGCACCACGGCCAACGGCGTCAGGGTCTCAAGCCACGGTTGCCAGACCTCCTCCGGAGTCCTCCAGGTTGGACCCCAGGTGGATCCATTTCCCGACAACAAAACGTCGAAAAAATTCACTCTCTCTCCGCCCCCTGCTTTGTCTAGTGACCGATGATGAACTCCTCTTCTGCCCCCCCGGACAGTTGTGCCGGCGCCGGCGCGGCCGCGCTCGACGCATTCGTCAGCTCCACCCGCACCTTGATGTGATTCTTGATGGCGACGTCGGGCGCATTGATGGAGGAGGTCGTCTCCACTTCCGACCGCACCAGCCGACCTTCACGCCAGGCGAAATAGGTCGTGCCTTTGGCGGAGATGCGCTGATCGACCTTGTCGCGCAGCGGAATGGTCGTCTCCGGGCAGCTCACGTTGATTTCGGCGCATTCATAGCCACCGACCCGGCGAAAATCCCACAGGCTGTAGTGATAGGTGAGAGTGACCTGGCGAGTGCCGGTCTGCTCGCCGGCGTCGTTGAGCACCGGGACGGGAATGTGGCTATCGCCCTTCCACGTCTCGCCCTTGCGCAGCGACCGAGTCGGAAACGGGGGCTGGCTGAAGGGCAGGTCCATGGAGGTCTGCACCACCTCGCCGCTCTTCTTCATCCGCATCGACACCTTCTTGCCGGATGGATCCGAGCCTTCTGGCATGGAGGCAGCTTCGCCATTCTGCTTCATGGAGACGGACTGGATGGTCACGTCGACCGCCATCACGCCGTCACCCGTCACGTCGGTCGCGGTCTGCTGCATCACCATCTCCATGACCGAGCTGCCCCCCATGGCGGGCTGGTCGCCCTCCTGCATGGACTGCTCCGACTCGACAGTCGTCTTGTACTCGAGGCTCTCGCCCTTTTTCATCTTGTACTCGAGGTTGATGGTGTCGCCCAGCGCCATATGGCACCTCCTGCTTTTCCCTGCTCGTGCAAGGCCCGCCCTGTTTCCACGATCCGCCTGAAGCTCCTGCATGTTCGAGGGCTGCCCGGGCGGAGCCCTCGCGATTTCGATACATGAAAAAAGGGACGGCCGAAGCCGTCCCTTCAGACATGCCGATGGTTTCAGTTGCCGAAGAACATCCACCACGGATTGCTGAACACGTCGTTGGGGGTCGTCGGAGGCGTCCCCACACGACTCACCGGAGGCTGCGGCACGAAGATGGTGCCGACGCCGCTGTTGTCCAGCGCGGAGAGGAGGAATGCACCCACCTGCTCCTGGCCTTCGAACGTCAGGATGCCGTTCGGATCCGAGCTGCTGGGCGATAGCAAGAAGCCGTGCTGTCCGCCCTGGAACTGATACAGGCCCGAACCTACCGCGCCCTGGCTGGTCGTGATGGTGACCTGCGGGAGCGTGAACGGCAAGCTGGAGTTGTCGGGGGTGCTGATCTGCTGGATGGCGTTCACCTGGGTGATGCCCGCCGCCAGTCCGAGATCCGACGTCGCCGAGTTGGGCACTTCCTGATCGCCGATCATCTCCTGGATGAGGACGCTCAGGTTGGTTCCGCCCGCCAGGTCGCGACCCGACTGCACTCGAGTCTCCTGGAGGTTGACGACAGTGGGCTGTGTCAGTCCCAGGTGCGGAGCATAGTTGAACGGATCGGCGTCGTCCAGGACGGTCTGGGCGATGTAGAGGAACTGGTTGAACTCCGGAGTGCCGGGCTGGAGGCCGAAGGCCGGAAGACCGCTCGGGCCCGTGAAGAGAGAAGAGAAGCCCGGCGAGTTGAGGATCAGGCTGGTCCAACGGCCCCCCGCTACGTTGAGGACGCCGGTCGGAACCTGGTTGTCGGTGGCCAGGAAGATGCCGCCCAGGATGCCGCCGAGGGACTGGCCGACATACTGTGGGTCCTGATCCAACAGACCGATGGATGCCGCGTTGCCGCTGGCGATCATGGACGCCAGGTTCTGCTGGTCGCTGACCGACTGGCGGATGTTGTCGCGGGCGACCAGGAGGTTGACGAAGTCGGCAAATCCAGTGCCGCTGGGTTCGCCAGACAGCGCTCGGTCGCCATGCAACTGCAGGTTGATGGCGATCACCGCGACGCCCTGCGAGCAGAGGCTGTTGGCGATGAAGAAGACGTCAAAATTGGTGCGGGTGAAGCCGTGCTGGAAGATGACCGTCGGCACGGGGCCAGACGCACCGGCCGGGTAACAGACGATGAAGTTGACGGTGTTGGTGCCAAACTGCTGGGGCAGGTTGGTGTTGGACGGGACGAAAGACCCGGGCAACGACGAGGGGCTGGCCGCCGGATTCTGATAGTTGGGTGCCTGGAAGCTGCCAAAGACGATCTGGCCGATGGCGTTGGTGGGAGGCGGTACGATAGAGTCGTTGAGGTAGTTCGGAGCAATATTGCTGACGAACTGCGCCACACTCGGGGTCGTCGTCGTGGTGATGGGGTTGGGGACGACCAGAGGCGTGCCGCTGGGCGTCGGGTTTCCCGTCGGGGCGGAGGTCGGTGGGGGTGGGGCGAGCGTGGCGCTGGGATCCGGTACGTCAGGGGTCGGGGGAGCGGCCTGGGCCGCGGTGGCCAAGGCGGTCATGGTGCCAAACAGTTGCTGGGTTCCGAAGGTAAAGACCTCAGGAATGTTGGCTACCGGCTGGCCCGTGATCTGCGATGCGGCCGACCAGGCGGGCTGCAATTCTTCGCGAATACCCTCCAGGACCTGAGCCTCTTGATTGCTCAGGCCGGTCACCAGGCTGTTGCCGTTGGTGTCGATCAGCGAGGTGGTCTGCTTCGTCAGCGCGACCAGGGGGTTGCTCGCCAGCGAGGCCTCGTCGCCCGCGGTCTTGACGCCGCCGGTGACGATGACCAGGTAATCATGGCCTGGATTGAGGGGCACGGTCGGGGTCAGGTTGATGATGGAATTCCCGTTGCCGTCGCTAGTCACGCTGTAGGTGATGGGGGCCGTTACGGGCGTGGAACCGTGGGCGTCCAGCACCAGCACGGTCTGCGGATTGACGGTGGTCGGATCGATGGCCCCAATGAAGGGAACGGCCACGGTGCCCGCCGTCGAGAAGCCGTTCAGCGAATTGAAGGCCGCCTGCGGCTCCGATGTCGACGTGGCGGCCGGCAGGGCGTTCTGTCCGGTGCTGGGGTTGCGCAGGATGTCGTCGGGAAAGGGAATGGTGTCCAGACTGCCGCTGAATGGGTTGAAGGCGACCTGGCTCTGGTTGACCGTCGTCACCGTCGGGAACACGATGGGTCCCGTAAAAAAGGTGGGACTGCCCCCGCCGTTGCAGCCGGCCAGGGTCAGGCCGGTCAACAGCAGGGCTGCCGCGAGGACTTTTTTCATGTTTGTCTCTCCGCTCCAAAAATCATCTCCCAGGGAAGGGCGCCCACTTTTCGGGACGCCGAGCAGTCCCACCTCCAAGGATATCGGGTGCGAGGCGAGAATCGCCGCACCCTTATGAGTCTGACCATCGGCATCATCGGTCTGGCCCAGTCCGGCAAGACCACCCTCTTTCACGCCCTGACCCGCCTGGATACCACCGACAAGGCGGCCACCGGCAAACCCAACCTGGCCCGCGTCAACGTGCCCGACCTGCGTCTGGACGGGCTCTCCGCCATCTATTCCCCCAAGAAGACGACCCCCGCCACCGTCGACTTCATGGATGTCGCCGCGGCCCTCGCCGACAGCGAGGAGAAAGGCGCTCTCGGCAAGCGGGTGCTGGGCACCTTCCGCACCGTCGACACGCTGCTGCAGGTGGTGCGCTGCTTCGACCATCCGTACCTGGGTGCCCCCAAGCCCGAGGCCGATCTGGAGACCCTCGAGCTAGAAAAGATCATCAGCGACCTGACCGTTATCGACGGCACCCTGGAGCGCAACAAGAAGCTGCCGGCCGACGCCCGGGCATGGTTTGAGAAGGTCCGCCAGCCGCTGGCCGACGGCCTGAAGCCGCCGCCCGACCTGCTGGCCAGCCCGCCGGAGAGCGCCAAGGCCATGGTGGCGTCGATGGCTCTCCTCATCGCCAAGCCGACCATTGTCTGCGCCAACATTCCCGAATCAGCCCTGGGCCAGGAGGCCTCCAACGCCGCCTGGCTGGCGGTGCAGGCGTGGGCCACCCGCGAGGGAGTCGACTGTTTCAGCATCTGCGCTCGGACCGAAGAAGAAATTTCTCAGCTCAACCCCTCCGATGCCGAAGAGTTCATGCGCGAGCTGGGCATCACCGAGAGCGGTCTGGCGAAGCTTATCCGGGCTTCCTACCACAGCCTCAACCTGATGACGTTCTTCACCTCGGGCGAGGACGAGTGCCGGGCGTGGACCGTCCGGCGCGGTGCCACCGCGCCCGAAGCCGCCGGCAAGATCCACACCGACCTGGAGAAAGGGTTCATCCGGGCCGAGGTGGTGGGGTGCGACGACTTCCTCTCGCGGGGCAGCACGGCGGCGTGCCGAGAGAAAGGCCTCCTGCGCCTGGAAGGCAAGACCTACCTGGTGCAGGACGGCGACATCATGGAAATCCGCTTCAATGTTTGAGGGCTCCGCCCCCCAGCCGCTTCGCTTCGCTACGCTGGGGGCCCCCCCGGCTGGCAAACCAGGGGGAGCTCTGCGGCATCGGCTTCGCCACTACTAGCTGGCGCCCACCTCCAGGCCTACTACAAGCCATGGACAAGCCCAGGCGGCATCGGCTTCGCCACTACTAGCTGGCGCCCACCTCGAGGGCTCCGCCCCCTAGCATAGCGAAGCGGCTCGGGGGCGGAGCGGAGACCTCGACTTATGTGCTATGGACGATGATGGTCTTGCCTTTGATGTGGCCGCCGAACTCCAGACCGCCCTTGACCTGCACGATCCAACCCTTCTGCAGGCGCTTCCAATAGAGGGGGCGCCGGCGCAGCAGCACCTGGGTGTTGCCGTCAATATCGACGAACAGCGTCACGGTCTTGCCATTGAGATATTGGACTTCGATACGGTTCTCGGCGTAATCGACCCGGGTGATCCGGTAGTTCTTGTCAACGCTTACAAGCTGGGCCTGGGCCTGCAACGGCAAGAAGAGGAAGGCCAGCGCCAGAAGCCACGATTTCATGTTTGAAGCATCCTCCAGAGAAAGTCAGCCAGGATTCCCTGCGGCCCGGCAATATCCTGGCAAAGGGCTGGCAACAGTCTGTTCACCTCCCGCGCGTACACTGGGACGAGATAGAGTGTTCGGAGGCGCGTCATGGTGCGTGGCATGTCGGGGTTGCAGGCCCGACGGAGCTTGAGTTTCAGCCCGACCTACTCGGCGGTGTGCCCGACCTGCTCGGCGGTACCCCCACGAGCCGAGGTCGACGACCCCGTCGATCTGGCGGTGGTGTCGAAGGCATGCCCGGGGTCCCGTCCCCGTGCCAACCGCCTGGCCGCCCTCGCGGCGCTGGCCCTCATCTTGCCGGGCGTGGCGACGCTGGCTTCCACCGCCATGGCTCAAGTGCCGCAAACCGTGCAGGTGCAGGACGACTCGACGGCGCGGCTGGCCGATGCCTTTGGCGTCACGCCGGCGGTCATCCAGAAAGTGGAAGCCAATCCCGCCAATGCTGCGCTCCCGACCATTCCCGACAACCTCCAGCAGGCGTGGAAGGCAGTGCCGCGCCAGGACCGGCTGGACTTTGACAAGGGCTTCCAGGGGTCGACGTGGGGCTTCAGCAACAAGAAAGCCTTCATCAACGGCCACGTCATGGGCCACGACGTCTTTGCCGACGCCCAGAAAGACCTCATCAAGGAGCTGCACAAGACCCAGGACGGCATCACGCTGGCCCAGCTCGACCACTTCTCGGCCATTTTCAAGGCGGCCTCAGGCTGCTCGAAGGAGCAACGTCAGGCCTTCATGGCTTTGATGGATGCAGATGCGGGGCGGTGAGGTCGGGCTGACTGGGCACACCATCCAGGGTGGGGATGGCGAGGTTCGCGCCTTCGAACGCGTCCCGCACGCGGAGCAACAGCTCGGTTCGCAGGTTCTGCTGCACCTCTGGCCGGCACTGGAGGCGCACCCGCACGGCCACGGCGCCGTCCTTTTCGGTGACCTGCAACCCCTCCCGGGCCAGGACGCGGTGGGTGCCGTCAGTCTCCAGGTCGCGCACGGCGGTCTCCAGGTGATGGAGGCTTGCCTTGAGGTCGTCGCCCGCCAACTGAAACGTCATCTCCAGCCAGCGCCACGGCACCGCCGACAGGTTTTTCACGATGCGCATGCTGCCGTTGGGCACGATGATGAGGTGGCCTTCTGCGTCCCGCATGGCGGTGGCGCGTAGCGTGAAGGCCTCGACGTGGCCCTGCTGGTCGCCCGATGCGACCATGTCGCCGACGCCGAACTGGTCTTCGAGAATGATGTTGACGCCCGCGGTGATGTCCTTGATGAGGTCCTGTGACGCTACCCCGATCACGACGCCGACCAGACCCGCGCCGGTGGCCAGGGCGGCCACGTTGACGTGCAGCAAGGTGAGGTAGATCAGAAAGGCGCCCGCCACCAGGACGGCCCGCACGATCGCCATGACGGCGCCCCGGATCATCTCGAGACGGTGGCGCCAATGCCAGTCCACCTGGGCACCCGTGCGCATGCGGTCGACGGCTTCGAAGTAGCGGCCCACCATGCGGGAGCAGACGTAAAGAATCAACACCGTGGCGACCCCCACGAAGACCAGCAGGACCAGCGGCCGCACCACGTCGGTGCCCAGTTCGGTGCCCCAGCGGGTGGTGTAGGGGAGTCGCCACAAGACATAGGCCAGCACGGCCAGCCACAGGATGCCGTTCACCGACCAGCCGGGCAAGCGGAGATATCGTTCGACGGCGATTTTGACGAAGGGCGTCAGGCAGAGCCCCACGAGCAGGGCCCAGCCTGCTGCGACGAGCGCGCGGTGCAGGGATTTGTCTGCCTCGGTCTGCCACGCGTTGGTGAGGCCATATTGCAAGGCATCCTGCCAGCGGCCGGCGAGTTCGGCCTGGTTCAGGTGGGAAGCGGTGGCATCCTCGGGACAGACCGTGATGAGGAACATGCCGTTGGCCGACAGGGCTGGGATGCCGTTGATCGCCTCGGTGGTGACGTCAGGGCGCTGGCCGGGGGTGCGGTTCAGGGCCTCCTGGAGGCGCCGGATCAGCGTCTCGGCGCGTTCGGTGGAGGGTAGCCCGCCCGCATCGGCCAGGGCCAGGAGCGGATGGCCATTGAAGACGACCGGGGTGCTCTGACCAAAGACGGGGCCCTGCATCTGGGCCTGGGCCGTACCCCACAGACAGAACGCGAATAGCATCGCAAGAAGGTATCGCATCCTCCCTGTTCTACCGCGGTCGGCCTCTGCCTAAACCGTAGTGTGTCCGAAGTGTTACTTTGAGCGCACCGAATTTGGGGACGAGAGCCCTCACTCGCCGCCCCGGTCGGCCTTTTGACCGGAGATTGTTGCCCAGATGTGACAAACCTTCGGTTATCGAATGGTGATCCGTTAACATGCACGACTTTCGATAGAGAGGACGGAATGGTACACTTGGGGCACGAAGGGAGTGTGCTTGAAATGAATATCGATCGTCTGGGGTGGAATGTTCACGTCGTCTCGGACCCCCGTCATCCGAAGGCTGGAGATGTCGACCGGGTGGCCGACTGGATCGTGCGGGAGGCTGGTTTCGACATGGAAGCTGCGCGGTTGGTAGAGAACGTTCGGGTGACTGTGGAATCGATGCGGGGCGGAGCACGTCGTATGCACGTCGCCGTGCCCGACGTGCCCGGAGATGCGCAGACTTTGCGCCAGGGAGAGGCGATTCGCAGCTCGGTGCGGACCTGGCCTCTCTGCCCCGCACCGATCGACGCGGCGTTGGTGACCAGCTTCACCGTGCGCCCGGACGGCACGGTTTGCGACGAAGCCGTGGAGACGGGCGAATTGACGGGCGATCCGGCTTCGGCTGACGTCCTGGTGCTGGCAAATCGCGCCAACCTCCACTTTCTGTCGGATCGGGGGTACCCGTGGCTGGGACGGACACCGTCTCCGCTCGATTGGGAGAAGCTACGGACCCACGCCATCCGATACGGCGTATTCCCGGCTGAGAAGATGGAGGCGGGACCCCTTACGGTAGGCGGTTCCATGGTCCACGCGACGGAGCCGCAGATGCACGCAGCCGACCTGGTCACGCAACAGTTATTGAAGGCGGCCATGGCGGGGCTGCCTTCCCCGTACGGGGCGGCTGAACTGGCGGCGCTGGCGGAGCACTTCAACGAGAGGGAAAAGGTGGCCCGAGAGGTCGAGGCCCGTATCGAAGCGTGCGCAGGGGCGGCCCGGGCGGCGCAGCACGTGGGCGAACGGTGCCCCGGCCGCGTCGATACGGTGACGCCCCTGGGGGCGACGGTGCACCTGGACCTGGGGGCGGACGGCTTCCTGCCCCACCGCATGGTGCGCCTCAACGAGTACGTGACGGTGACGGTGACCGACGTCGATTTCGAAAAAGGCTTCGTCCAGGTCGCCCTCTGCGCCTGAGCCGCCCCCCGTCCGCTCCCCGCCCCGCCCCCCGTTATGATGTGGCACTTTCGGTATGATGTGGCAGTGGATATGGTGCCCAATATGGCACGAACTGCCCCATCATACCGGGGGCGGGGCGGAGCGGGGTGTCAATGGCATAACGTGGGTAGGGGCGAGGGCGCAGGATCCCCCCGGCCCAGTGCCGTTCGATATATAGGAAGGGTTACCAATTTCGACAATAGCTATGGGCCGCCGGCGGGAAAAAGGCGTATACATAGACTGCCCGCCCGCATTGACGGGCGTGGTAGCATGGGGGTGATGGAGTTGTTGGTGGTCCTGGTCGCCATCGTCGTGATCGGGTCTCGGTGGGGCGAGTCTGGATTGGGCGAGGCCTGCCGGTGGGCCACGCCCGCCGACAACAGCGGCGAGCGCGGCAGCCCTTGCACGGGCAGCGAGAGGTGGTTTGACCCCTACCCCGGGTAGGTGCTGTCCTGGTCGATGGTGGACAGCACCCAGCCGAAGCGGCCGCTGGTGATGACCGAGCTACAGTATTCACAGACACCGGCTTGATTGACCTTGAGAGGAGCCCCGCAACTGGGGCACGAGCCTTCCTTGTAGGCGGGCAGCGACACCCCGGACGCTCGCAGGAACGTCCAGTACTCGCTGAAGGCGTGCGGCTGGTCACGATCGCCGCCCACCACGTTGCCATGACTATCGACGGTGTAGTCTTTCATGCGAGCGATGATGCGCACCGTGATGCAATCATAGTACGCATCTGACTCGATACGCACTGGCTGGACGGAATCGAGGACGATGTCTTCCAGCTTGTTGACCCAGCCTTGCTGCGCGTAGCGTTCCATCCAGAACCGGTGCTCGTTGAACAGGTTGTCGGTCTGATAAGGCCGGGCCCGCTCCCAGCGACGCTCCGTCCAGGCGCTCTGCAGCTCCATGAACGTGTGCCGAACCTGGCCGTCGAAAGTGGTCCATTTGAAGTCAGGATATCGCACCGTGAACTTCTTGCGGCTCGCTCCGAACATCGGGTCGTATCGGGTGGGACTGCTGGCACTGACGTCTGCCGCATCCGGTGACAACGGCGGCCGGGGTTCCTTCTCGGCCACGACGTGGGTGACGACCCAGCCGAAGTTGCCCGTGTTGACCACCTGGTTGCAATACTTACAGCGACCGCTGGTATCGACCTCGGCGGCCGCCCCGCAACTCGGGCAGGCGAGGGCTTGCAGCACTTCGGGCGTCTTGGAGACCAGACCCGACTTGCGCTGGAACGTCCAGTGCTCCCGAGCGAGAAGCGGCTTCTGCCCTTCGACGTAGTTGGTGGTGAAGCTCACCCTGACCTGGACGGCCTCTCCCATCTCCACGCCCTCCAGCACCGCGCTGCCGATGATGACGTCACGTATCGGTTCGGTCTTGGCCAAGGGGATGTCCGCAGCCAGCCAGGCAGCCACCGACTCCCGGTCGCCTCGGCCCTGCGCTTCCCGCACCCGGGTATAGAGGAGCGAGGCGAAGTCGATAAAGGCGGGACGCGAAAAGTTGTGGTCGGCCGCGCGCAACTGCCACAGCGCGTTCTCCTGGACCCGCCCCTCGGCCCGGGGCGCGGCGGCCGACGAATAGTGCGTCACGGTGCTGGCTGGCGTCATCGACGCCCAGATGAAGACCCCGATGATCACCGCGACCAGCGGCAGCCCGACCCAGGGCATTTCGATACAAAGGTCGATCAACTGGAAGATGAGCCAGACGAGGTCGAGGATGCCGCCGTCGCCCCCTCCGCCTCCGCCTCCGCCTCCGCCACCCCCACCGCCCGAGGAGAAGCCTCCACCCCCGCCGAGTCGCGCCATGGCGGGTGATACCGCCGCCAAAACCAGCACGGCCACCCACATGACCCGCTTCACGACAGGATCCGAGGCCGACACGGCATGTGGTGGGGATTGGGATCCGGCGGACACGCCTCGGCCAGCGCCGCCCGCAGCGTCTCGAGCGCATCCAGCACGCCCGCCTGGGCTCTGTTGCCCTGCAGCGCAGACTCCAGCGCCCCCCGCAGCTTGGCGACCTGGGCCGGCGGGAAGGCCGGCTCCAGACCCACGTCGGGAATGACGGCCGCCATCTGTTCCAGGGCCGAGATGTGCACCAGCAGACCGGTGCGCTCGATGGTGTGGGTCATGCCCGTGGTATGGACGGCAGCCGCTGCCGCGGTGTCGACCTGGTGTCGCCGCCGGGCCTCCGAGGTGACCCGTCGCGTCACCATGTGGAGCCTCCGCCCCGCCAACCATCCCGCCAGGAAGACCACCACCAGGCCCAGGTGGATGCTGAGCACCGGGAACTCCCACGGGCTGTACAGCATGAACACCAGCAGCCCCCAGGCCGCCACCACGCCGACGCCCATTCGAACGTCGTCGTAGGAACCCGAAGCCGGGGTCAGCGTCACCACCACGTCGACCGCCGTTCCTTTTTCAATACTGTCGACCAGTTGTTCCACCCGGTCGAGGAACGGCTTATCTTCTTCTAACGACATTCGTACCCTGACTCGTTCACCCTCATGGAAAAGTTTTCCTGGGGTTTACTTTCTGTCTCTTCGGTTCGGCCCCCCGCGTGGCTACCATGCGCCCACGAGAAAAACGATTGGAGCGCAATTCATATGATCACGCCGTTCATGTCCGGTCACAAAGTCCGTTTGCTCACCGACACTGCCCATGCCCGCACGCCGGAAGACGACATCTTCTGCCAGGTTGACCGCCTGCTGGACGAAGCCCGCGACATCCGTATCGAAATGTACAGCCTGGACCAACCCGACATCGTCGACAAGCTCATCGCCCGGGCGCGCCAGGGCGTGCCCGTGGAAATTGTCTTGGACCCTCCCCGCAAGGACATTCGCGACGTCGGCAAGGCCGAAGCCATGGTGCGGCTCGCAGAGGCCGGCGCCATGGTGCGAATCTCGCCCCTGCAGCGCTCCAACCAGCGCGACCATGTCAAGCTGCTGGTCGTCGACGGGTGCAAAGCCATCATCGGCGGCATGAACTGGGGCGGCCACTCGCCGCAGAACCACGACTACGACCTCCTGGTCGAGGGACCGCTGGTGGCCGACATGCTGGGCCCGTTCAACCTGCACGCCCCCGCGCCCGGCGCGGTCGGCGACACGTCGCTGCGGCTCTTGACGTCCGACCTCAACGAGCGGAGCATCGAGCAGGCCGTCCACCAGGCCATC
>DASYBA010000247.1:0-16882 GCA_036501005.1 Candidatus Xenobia bacterium
GTTTTGAAGGAGCGCTGTGCGAGGGCGGCGCGGCGGGTGGTGCCACGGGCCTGGGTGCCGTTACGGTGGGCGGCATAGCAATGGCTTCAGCCGGTTCGCTACGTTCTCTCATGCGTTGGGTAAAGCCATCACGAACGCCCCGAAACCAATTGTCCGTATACTCGGAACCATGCTCCGCCTGCATTTCGGATCTGCGGGACTTCTCTCCATCGATCACCCTGTCAATCTCCCGCGACGCCGCAAACTCATCCATCGGTTTCTCTTCGCCGTCCGCGATCTCACGCCCATCATGCACGCCTTCATTGTAGGCTTGCATCCCGGCATCCACCGTGGAATGGCTGAACGGAATCGATGCCGCCGTGAAGATGAAGAGCAATAGGGGGATACCGAGAACAACGGCCACTGCCCAGAGAAGCACGGTGCCGGCGGAAGACTTTGCTGCAGGCTTGGGGGGAAGGCTTGGCGGGCGTTGCAATGTTTCGCTAGGGCGGGATGCTATCGATAGAATTGCGACTGATCCCGATTGCGTAGATTGCTCTCCGCTCATTGCTTCTGAAGCGGGTTGGGCGGCTTCAGCTTTTGGTGGCCGCTCCCCGTCTGTTAGAAAGGTCCTGCAGTGCTTGCACTTGACGGCTTCGTCGCGGATCTCTTCCGCACAGTGAGGACACGTCTTCAATTGTCGCCTCCTCCCCAGATCCAATCCGGCGACTTCTCTGCCAGCTTCTCCTGCCCCCCGACTGGCTCGACACGCTCCCCGCAGTGCTTGCACTTGATGGCCTCGGCTCGGATGTCCTCGGCACAGAACGGACACGGTCTGATGGAGGGGGTGCCAAGAGTAGATGCGGGCGGAGTGGCGCCTGATGGTAGCACGGGAGCAGATCTGACCTCCGGGGTGCCTTGTGCTGCACGAAGAGAGGTCGGAGCGGTCCCGGTCTGCTGAATCCAAGACCCGCACGAACCGCACTTGCTCGCATCTGGCGGTATGGCATGCTTGCACATCGGGCATTTGGGTCGGTTGTCCGGCAGCAATGCGGCGATCAACCATCCAATAGGGCCCAGAAGACACCCGAGAGCAGCGCCATCCCCGGCTCGACCTTTGACGCCGCCGATCAGATATCCGATCAAGATGCAGAGTGGGATACCGATGAACAGGATCTCCATGATCGCACCTCCACGGGGCTGCCCTTTCCTAACTAAGCCATTTGGCTATGGCAACACAGATCCCCTTGAGTCAGACTCCACAGGATGGACACTCCCGAGGTCTTTTCGCAGTCGGTCCGGCAGGCATTTGGCCTTGAACTGAAGCGCCTGCGCGAAACGGCGGGGCTGACGCAAGAAGAGATGGCAGACAAGTGCTCGATTCACTGGACCCACGTCAGCCGCCTCGAACGCGGTGAACGGTCCATCGGGCTGCAGACGCTCTTCAAGTTTGCCGTTGCTTTGGGCATGAAACCGCACCAGCTTGTTGAAATCTTGGAGAAGCTAGCCTAGAGCCGACCGAGGACCTCGGGGCATGCGGGTTCAGGCTCCGCACCGGTGACTTCACTCATAGTCGATGGACCTCCTGCCCTGGATCATGTTGCCTTGAGGGCGTGGATGCACCAGAGATCAAGCGGCGGATAGGGTTGGCCATTCGGGAACGACGGCTGGAGCGGGGCCTGACGCAGGAGCATGTGGCTTTTGAGGCCGGGATAAACTCCACGTACCTCTCGGACGTCGAGCGGGGGAAGCGGAACATAGCGGCCGTCAACCTGGTGCAGATTGCCGCGGCGTTGGGGACTACTGCGACCGAACTCTTCCGTTCTGCCGGACTGTGAAAGGCGTCCTGGTCACGGGCGCCCGCACCCTCATCGCGGTCAATCCGTCCGGCCCGGCATCGATACCCGGACCGTCAGGCGATCCGGCTGGACATCCCATGGAGCCCGCCTTCCAGTTATAGATGCAACGATACGTAGCCCGGTATAGGTTCGCATCGTTATATAGGCCAGGGAACAGAGAACCGGACATCCTTTCCTCCGCTTCCCCACTTTACGCCCCTTTATCGCACAAGCGGTCTGGCCGTCAAGAAGCCCACAGGTGGGGAGTCGGGCTACGCCCTCCCATCTTGACCTCCAACCCTTGCCTGTGCACGGGGGGCGCCAGGGTGGGTGGGCGCTTCGGTTGGGTCGGTTGGTTTTGGGGTTCTCGTGGCACGCTCCACATGTCCTCCCTCCAATTCCCCAGGCCCGGCTTGTTCGTCTCCGATGGGCATCCGAAGAATCCATCTTCTTACCAAATTCACCATGGGTGGGGCGGAGACTCCAGGCAGGCCCGACCAGCAGCAGGGAGCATCACCTGGTTTACTCGTCCCAGCCCTACCCCGATTTCTCCGGTTTCGCGGCTTTTCTCATTTCTTCATTGAGAGCTGTCTCCACGATGCCAGGCCAGTCGTCCGCGGCATCTTGGGGAACGGTATATCCTCCCCAAGACAGCATCGTCTGAACAGGATCCGGACTCCCTGGCTTCGCTTGAGCCAGTAACTCACTACCCGGATCGACCTTCTGGATGGCTTTGCGCACCGCTCTCGCCGATGCTCTTTGGCCTGAGTAGCCGTGGCATTCCACTTCGTCCGTCTTGGCGCTACGAGGCTTGTGTTTGCGACAAAACCATGCCCCCATACGGCTGCAGCTATAGTCCACGGGCGCCTCGGGGCCGCGTCGTAGTGTTAGTATGTTGAGCATGTACGCGGTGGCACGCAATGAAGGCATCGCGCTTGGTTGATCAATAGGGGGCTCGGTTCCGTTCAGGGGAACGTCGGTGAATAGGACTCGCCAACCATTTCCTAATTTGACCACAAAATACGAACCACGATGCTCGCACGCTCTCTGCTTGATGGTTTTATCAATCGAAGTCTGGGTTTCTTGGCCGGCCGCGGCCTCATCGTCCCGATAGGCTGTCCCATAAACGGTTTGATGTGCAGAGAAGACCTCGGAGTAATGCTGCAGCAGTTTTTTCCGATACCACTTACCGCAGGAGGTTGGACAATCCCAGCATTTGCAAAATGTCGGTTGAAATTTCGTCGTACGGCGCCCATAAGTACTGGTCGTTCCTGACGCTCGGCACAATTCCCATGGTTCCGGCTGGTCGGGGTCATTGACTCGCCAGTCAAAAATGCCCTGCTCCTGCAGAATCCATTTGCCTGTGGCAAGCCCTTGGAGGACGATCTTGAGATCTTGGAAAGTAGGGTTGTAGAGACCTGGAGGGAGTAAGCGAATCAAGATGGCCACCCTTCCTTTTCGCAGGATGTCCCGCATCACGGAAGGGAATGGGTATGATCTCGCTGAAATCAGAATTCATTAGTAGAGACTCCATTCCGCATCGGATCGCTTGGATAGAGCGGTCCGATGCCGCGTTTAGCGGTCCTTTGTTGTTCGGAGGCTCATTTGAGAAGCCCTGTCTAGTCATATCGAAATTTGTTTTGAGAGATCAGATACCTAGGGCCACGACCCACACCTACTTCGCTTCCCCCATGCTCGGTTGGCGGGTCGCTTTCTTACCAAAATCACCATGGTTACCGGCCGGGCTTACTCGAGGTTCACGATTCTTACCAAAAGCACCATCTTTGTACCATAGAGATCTTGATGGTGATTTTGGTAAGAACACACCCATGCCCTCAGAATTGGACCATTGCGATTCTGGCAACGGGTGTCCAGCTGGTGCAGAACATATCGTTCTGCACTCCGGCGACCAGGTACGACCTCCCGTTCACTGGGGCCCCATGGGGACTCAAATGCAATAATCAAAATCGCTGCACGAGAGGTTCGGATGGCGACCCCGCCCCCAATATGGGACCCGCCCTTTGCACCGGATGACACTTAGGGGGGTGCGGGTCATTCCAGACCTCGGCCCCGCTTCGGTTCCCTCCGTGGACTCAGGCCGGCCGCATACGGCTCTGGATCGGGCAGCCCCAGATCTCGATAGGCCAGGACACGGAGATAGTGCGCTACACCCCCGCCCCGACCTCTCCCGAGATCATCCGCCCGAGCCTTGAGCTGCGCGATGATCTGCTCCTCTAACCGCACGGCGACGATACGATTCCCGCCCGGCTTGTAAGATGGTTTGGCGGCATCAGGCTTCTTCCGGGGTGGCATGGTGCTTACCTTTCAGCCAGGCCTCGTATTCATCGGCCAGGCGTTCTTTGCGTTCGGCGAGAGAAAGGGCATGCTGGGCGGCCTCGTATGGATCGACATCCTGCAGTGACGCTAGGAAAGCCCGTTCGTCAGCTTCTAGGGCTTCGAACTGGGCATCGAGATCGGCTTTGCGGGTGTCGCGATCTGGATCGGGGCGTTCCGGGCCTGTAGGTTGGCCCGGTGGCGTGGAAGTGGACATGAGGAGCCCTTTCAACCGTATCGGGCGTGAATACGGCTGCCGGCGGGCTCCTCCTGGACGGCCCTGGAGCATTCTAGGCAACTCCCTGCCGGGCGAGGATCTTCTTGATGGTCTCGGGCGCCCACTTCCCACCCCGAACGGTGCTCCGTCCTTCAGCTTCCAGGACGGCGGCGATCTCGCGGAGGGTCTTGCCATCGGCACGGAGAGAGACGATGCGGGTGATGGTCTCGGCATCGTCGAGGGCCGGTGCGCCAAGCTTGATGCCCTGGCTCTTCTTGTACTGCAGGGCGGTCGAGGTGCGCTCACTGATGGCTTCACGTTCCCACTGGGCAACCGATGTGAGCACGTTCAGGACGAGCCGGCCGGCGGCGCTGCGGGTGTCAACCTGATCGGCGACCGACAAGAGGCTGAACTGGCTGCCTGCGAAGAATTCGCCGATCAGGGCGCCCATATCGGCGACAGAACGGGTCAGGCGGTCGAGTTTCGCTATCAGAAGACCTTCGGCCTGGCCGGTGCGCAGCATGTTGAGGGCCTGTTGGATACCGGGACGGTTGAGAGTCTTGCCCGACTGGCCGGGATCTTCGATGATGGCAACGATCTCCAGATCGTACAGGGCCGCATAGGCCCGGAGCTTGTCAGCCTGGGCCGCAAGCGAGACACCGTTCGTGGACTGCTCTTCGGTGGAAACCCTGGTGTATCCGATAACCTTCATGACCGCACCTCCGCTTTGATTTGTGGCTCGTTCCTGACTACATGCGTAGTATATCAGACTGATTAGCAGTCTGTCAACATAGTTTTCATGGTTTTTCGATACTTTGTTGACAGCTTCCCGGAGTAGTTTGTCAATTCAACGGTCGTCGAGTTGACGCGAGCGTTGACTGAGGCGTTGACTGAGGCGTTGACTGAGGCCTAGCTCGACACCTCGTAGGTATTCATCCTTAAGCCGTCGGTTATCGGCTTGCCCTGAGCGGGAGAACATCCCGATGCGCTTGCCGATCAACGCCAAGGTCCGAACCATGGCACCCGGCGCACCGGGGACATCGGGGTTACGACTATAATAGCCATACACACGCTTCAGTTGGCGAATGACCCAGGACTCGTCAATGCGATTGAGTCTGGCAAATTCATGCTGGCGGCGCTTAAGCTCGGAGATCACTGGAGGGCGTCCCGCCATCTGCCTCGCCGAACTAACGGATATTCCCATTATGCGGGCAGTTTCGTTGACGTTAAGCAAACGGATATACACCTCTATAAAATGCTTCTCTCGTTGAGTTAGAGGGCGACTTTCAGAGGTGCCGCGCATGGGCATTTATCCTTAATTCTTCCTTAATTGATTAACGGAATCTGGAAAATCCACCGGCAAAAAAGTGATACAGGGGAGGGGCACGCGGTTTGCAAGGGCCAGCAGATCGCTCGGCGGGGTGGCAGGGGTGCCCTCAAGGGTGTCCACCACAATGGGTGCGCATGCACCTGGGGCTACGCCATTCTGCTCGCTGGCACTCAATGTCGTATCGTGCAGGCGAGGTGGAAGATCCAGTGAACGAGCGCGTCGTCACCACCCTGGCTCATTCGTACCCCGAATCATCGTTGAGGGTCTCGAGCCGTCGTAGAATCGCATGAGTTGCCAGCCGAATCTCGGTCTGCAGAACACTCGTCAAAATCTGCGTCACGAGAGCGAGCTTCTCGTCCTGGGTTGGTTTGGCTTCAAATAAGGGCACCGAGTTTGTATCGTTCAAGATCCGTTTCAATTGGACAGCTAGATCACGCGGATTGTCTCCAGCATAATAGTGCAACGTGTCTAGCCACCCTTTAGTGGAGCGGTGGTTATGGGAGTCCGGCTCGTTCACTTGGTGACCTTTCCGAGTTCGACGTTTCGATGTTTTGTGAGATTGGCGCTGGGGTTCACAGTCGTCCTCATTTCAAAGGGCGTTGAAAGTTTCGCTGGAGGTAACGCTCCAAGTCCTCCTCCCGGAACACGAGTCGCCGACCCGCGCGAGAGAAACCGATCTGTCGCTGAATCCGCGCCATGGTTCGAATCGACACATGAAGATACTCTGCTGCCTCGCGGATAGTGAGGCGTTGCGGTCGCGGAGAAGCTTGCCCCTGGGGGGGCGGTTGCGTTATCATGGCTGTAGACTCCAGTTTTCTGAAGGCCCGACCAAGCGGAACTTGGCGGACCCTCTGTTATTTGCGTTGCAGGTAGTTCTCAAGCTCCTGGACCGGCACCAGGACTCGCCGGCCGATCCGGACTGACTTCAGACGGCCTTGCCTGATCGCGTTATAGATCGTCCGCTGGCACACGGGCGCCATGGTCTCGATCTCCTTCACGCTGACGAACCGTCTCTCTGGGTCAACTGTTTTCAGGCCCAAACGACAACCTCCTGATGGGGCACCCTGTATCACGCTGGGCGTCTTCAGGTGCCGATGGGAAAATGGTATCATGCTGCGGCACCGGGGTCCATTTTGCAATTGGCCGAAGTTTTCTGACCGGGGAGAATGCAATACTGCTACGCGGGGTGGAACTTGTCCTCGCCTACTGTCGCATGTGCCCAGTCCTGGAGGGCAGTCACAAGCTTATGAACCCGGTTGTATACGTTTCCGGCGTCAACCTTCGAGCCGGTCCGACCGCCATGCTTCCGAGGAGAGTAACGCTCGCCTATCTTCTCCCAGGACAGCAGATCGATCTGGCGTAGAATGACCCACTCGAGGTCACGGTAGGGACTGTCCGGGAGTTTGCCCTTCCCGATCTTCTCCCGGTTTTCGGGGTCAGCCGGTTCTGCTCCCAACAGGGCGCGGTGATAGCGTTGGATGCGGTCCAATTCAGCTTCGAGTTGCTGCTCAAACTGCTTCTTGATATCCCTCTTGACCGCCTTGCGATCCTGGGTGGACGGATCCCATACGGCGGTCACGCGGACGCGGTAAGTTGGGTCGGTCTGCCACTCATGCTGCAAACTCTCGAGGTCGGCCCGGAGTCGAGGCTTTACATCCGCCAGTCGTGCCTCGATCCACTGAACCAGACCATTCTCGTCCTGCTCCGCTCCCATGGTCCTCCAGCCTGCCAGACAGGCGGCCAGCTTCCGTATCCCCCAGGTAGGGAGCCGGTCCAGGAGGTTCAGTGAGTTGAGATAGGCCGTCACAACATCGGCGATCTGCTGTTCGGATACCGTCTGCCCGATCTGCGCCCGACCGATTGAAGCAAACTCCCGTGTCCACTCTGGCTTGAGCTTTAGCAGAACCAGCATCGCCTTTTCTCGCAGGACCTCTCGATGGCTCCACGTCTTCTGTTCATGCGAAGCTGGGGCCGGCAGCAGGTCACGCCGCTCGAAGTAGTCCTCTCTCTCGATGTCGTCTTCAGGCTCAATGTTCATGCCTGTCTCCGCGACTTAACAGCCACCAGAACCGCCACCATCGGCATCTGCGCTCCGGAATCGGCACCAAAATCGACACCAGAGGACTCGGCTCCTCCCTTGCGGCGCACCACAAAAGCACCGGATCGGGCGCTCATGAGAAGGCAAACGCTGCTGTCCCGGAGAGGGGCGGTCCCTGGAAAGTGCCCCATCGATCTATTTACGGTAGACTGCGGGTTCATGGCCTCTTTTTGGTGCCGATTCTGGTGCCGATTCAACTGGCAATTCGTGGCAGTTTAAGGCTTCCCTAGGCAGTTTGTGGCAAAGTAGCAAAAATCCCGCCAACCGTCTCCGGTGCGGGATCGTCCTTTGCTGGCCAGGGTAGCCGGCGAAGGGATTTGAACCCCCGACCCGCTGATTACAAATCAGCTGCTCTACCCCTGAGCTACGCCGGCGTGGATCGCATCATACCACCGGACGCCCCCAGCACGCAAGCTTCGGTAAAACCCGCCGGGGCGGTTTTATGGGGGCCGTAAAACCGTCAGGGCGGTTTTAGGCGGAGGCCGGCTCTCGCCACGGGTTCGTCACGACCCCGTCACACGATTGTTAAAAGTTTACACATCGGCAACCGTGCTGGCGCGGGACGGCAAGAACGCTCCGCTATGATGGATCCCATAGCGAGCCCTGGGCCACGAGCACCAGAGGCCATCTGAGGTTCAGGAGTGCGCACTTCAACGACGGGTCTTTCCTTTGTTCCGACTCGGCCAGCGGTCTGGCAGAATCCCACCGCCGCCCGCGACGAACCACAGCCCGCTGCAACCCAGGCCAAGCCGAGAAGCCTCCGCAAGCTGGCCTTTACCGCCCTCGCCGCTGGCGCACCGCTGCTCGGCCTCGGCGCCGCCCTCCCCCAGGCCGTGGCCGCCCAGACCGTCATGGTCGAGCCGTCCCAGCCTCAGTTCGGCGAGTTCAAGCCCAAGCAGGTCTCCTCGGTCGGCGCCTTTACCCTCAGCCACGAAGCCCGCCAGGCCCTACTGCAGTCCGTCCCCACCCCGGGCAGCCCCGCCGGTCAGAAGCTGCTGGCCCTCATGAACCAGGTCTACGTCAGCCATCCCGCCACCCCGCCCGCACCCGCGAAAGACCCTGGCCTGCTCCACGTCGTGAGCTGGAACATCAACGACCCGGACGACGCCGAGCGCATCTCCGCCGTGCTGCAGGGCCATCCTGAGGCCCTGGGCGCCAACGCCGACGCCCAGGCTGCCCAGGAGCTCACGCACGTCGCCAACGCCGACGTCTACAATCTCCAGGAGGTCAACCTTCCGGTCGCCCAGGCGCTGGCTGACAAGCTGAACATGCACCTGGTCTGGGCGCCTGAATTCATCGACCTGGGCGCCGCCGGCCAGAACACCGAGCCCGGCCACGGCTTCACCGGCAACGCCATCCTCAGCCGCTACGCCCTCTCCGACCCGACCGTCATTCGTTACCACCAGCAGAGCGACTGGTACAAGGACGAGGCCAAAGGCGTCCCCAAGATAGAGCAGGGCATTCGAGCGGTGGGCCGCCACGGGTTCGGGGTGGACATTCCCGACCACGAGATTCGGGTGCCGGCGCCCTTCGGGGGGCGCATCGCCCTGTCTGCCGATGTCGACGTGCCGGGCGGCAAGCGCCTGACCTCCGTCGACATCCACCTGGAAAACCATGCCAAGCCGGAAGTGCGACGTCAGCAGATGGACGAGGTCATCGACTTCATCGCGGCCCACCACAACCCCGTCTTCTTCGGCGGCGACTTCAACACCACCGGCAAGGACGGCCGCATCCAGACCACGGGCCGTTTCATCAAAGGCCAGTTCGATACCCCCGGCAAAGTGATCGACAAAGCCGCCTCCGTCGGTTTCCACTTCGTGCCTTACGCCGGTTGGGGCAAGGACGGCTACGAGGCCTACAAGATGGTCAAGTCGCACAACGACCCCACGTCGGTCACCAATCCGGAGCACCTCCTGTTTCGGGACGTCGAACACAATCTGGGGGTGAAGCCCACCGACGAGCGGGCGAAACTTGGCTACAAGCACACCTGGGCCATGCCCCATCAGCACGGGGTCGGCAACAGCATTCTCGACTGGACCTTCCTCTACCACCCGGGCGACACCGATCTGCAGGTCGTCGGCGCCCACACCTACGAGCATATGGTCCAGAAGACGGCCGGGCCCGGCGAAGAGCGCATCAGCGACCACAATGCCCTGACCAACGATATAAGGCTGGGCTCGCAGCCTTGACAGCCGCCGCCAGATGAATTATCTTCCAGCATTGCAAACTTGAAGAAAGCTGGAACTATCGCATGAAGAAAACCCCATGGTTTGGCGGTGCTGCCGCGGCCGCCCTCATCGCCCTCGGAGTGGCGGGTTGCGGCACGTCCTCCTCCAACAACAACTTCGCCCCCGAGTTCGCGCCCTTTGCCACCGTCGCTCCCATCGTCAACCTCGGCCTGTGGGTCGCCAACGGCACCAACGTCGTGGAGTTCACCCCCACCCAGACCACCACGGTCGGCGTCTCCGACCCGATTCCGACGGTCAGCATCAACAGCCCGTCGTTCACCGCCCCGCAGGGCGTCCAGTTTGACAACGCGGGCGACCTGTGGGTCGTTGACGGCGGAGATAGCACCCACGTCCCGGCTATCTTCGAGTTCACCGGCACCCAGCTCAGCAACTTGCACAGCGTGAACAACCCCGTCCCGGCCGTCACCCTGACCTCGCCGTCCTTCGTGTTCCCGCAACAGGCGGTCTTCCATGGCAGCTCCCTGTGGGTCACCGACAACGGCGCCAATGCCGTGTTCACGTTCGCGGCCAACCAACTGTCCGCCGGCGGCAGCCAGACTCCGGCCATCACCATGACGTCCACCACGGCCTTCAGCGGCCCGCTCGGCCTGGCCTTCGACCCGCTCAGTGGCAACCTGTGGGTCGCCAACAACGCCTCCAACACCATCTACGGGTTCACGGCGGCCAGCCTGCCCACCACCGACGGGTCATTTACGGTGACGCCGAACGTCATTCTCTCTAGCACCAGCGGCTCCATTGAGGCGCCTTGGGGTCTGGTTTTCGACCTCTCCGGCAATCTGTTCTCAAGCAACGCCAACTCGCCTGATACCGTGGTCGAGTTCGGCCACAGCAGTCTGGCCGCCACCGGTACCCCGGCGCCCATCCTGACGTTGCAACCGACCACCGATGGCACTTTCGACACACTGAACTCCCCCAACGGCATCGCCCTGGACAACCTGGGTGACCTGGCCGCGGTGAGCTCACAGTCTCCCTTCGGCGTCGCCGTCTACGGTGCGGGTCAGTTGGCGAGCGGTGGTCCCATCGTGCCCGACTTCCTCCTGGTGGGCACCAACACCACCCTCAACGCCCCGGCCGGCAACACCTTCGGGCCGGTCGTCCCCTAAAAAGGGGGATGGCGGGAGCTGATGAAAGCTCCCGCCATGCGTCGCCTCTTGCTCTTGCTGGGCCTGCTGCTGTCGGCAGCAGGCCTGGCCCAGGGCCCGGCCACCGGCTGGACCCTCCTCTACGATCAGTATGGGTTCTGGTCGGATCGGGTGCCTGCCGACCTGACCGACAAGCTCAACACCCTGAACGACCGGCAAAAGACCATCAAGGCCGTCGTCTACGGACCGCATTCCTGGGTTGTCCTGTACGGCCGCAACGGCTTCTTCTACCGGGGACTGCCCGCCGCGGCCGTCCAGAAGCTCAACCAGTTGAACGACGAGGATCGCGACATCGCCGACGTGGCCCTGGCCCCCAATGGCGGCTGGGTCATCCTGAGCGACCGCGGCGTATGGTATGCATCGGTGCCCCCGACCCTCAGTACCCACCTCGAGAGCCTGCACAATGACCACCACCACCTCCGCCACGTGGCTCTAGCGCCGTCCGGAGGCTGGCTCGTCCTGTACGATACCAACGGCTACGATTCCGATCACGTTCCCCTGACGGCCTTGACGAAGCTGAACCAGGTCAACGCCAGCCACCAGGAACTTCGCGACATCGAGTTCGGCTCCCACGGCCAATGGCTCATCCTGTACGGCCACAATGGTTGGTGGGGCGGCGACCTCCCCCCCGGTCTCGAGGCCAAGCTCCGAGACCTGCACGACACGGGCTCAACCCTTATCAGAGCAGGACTTCTCTAGCAGGGCTGGAAGGACCACCGCATGCTTAGTGGACCAGATACCGTCGTTCTTCTCGTCGTCGCCCTCCTCGTCTTCGGGCCCAAGAAACTCCCGGAGATGGGCAAGAGCCTGGGGCGCACCATTCACGACCTTCGTGACGCCATGGAGGGGCGGTTGCCTCCCGATGACAACCAGGAGACCGCGGTGCGACGCGTAGACGCCCCTCGACGAGATGAAGAGGGCGTCATTCGACGGGCGCAAACGCCCCCGCAGGGCACCGAGGCCACCGCCGCCTTGCCCACGCAGCCGCCGCTGCCTCCGGAGCCGCCCAAGGCCGGTTAGTCGAGAAAGTGCGTCCAGCTTCCGGTCTGACCGAGGGCCTTCTTGACGCCCTCGTCTGTCATGGGAAAGCTGGACTCGTTCACTTTACCGTGGTGCCTGCCGCACCAATCGGGTCGACGACCGCGTTAAAGACCACATCTACCGGCTTCAAAATCCGGATGGTGACGTTGACGTCGACGCTCATATGGCCTTTTCGATACGTCGCTCGCTAAGGTGGCCCGGCAGGTCGGAGGCGTCGACGATGACTCGCACGTGCTCGCAGTGGGCCTGGCGGGTCGTTCGATAGTTCCAGCCCTGCTCAGCCGGCTCGGCCATGCCCATCTCGATGAGGTTGTTCTGGTTGTCGACAATGAGTACGCCGACCTGGGTCAGCATCATATCGTCGTCCGTTTCGATATGGATGTTCTCGCCGGCATGCCCGTGGTAACCGGTCAAATCGATTTGAGTGATCTGCGGGCTGTGGAGGAAGTCGGCCGTCGCCACCTTGAACGGGGTGGTGTGGTGGCGGTTGGCCAGTGCGACATATTCCGGTCGGCTCTGCGCTGACATGGCGTACGCCATGGCATCGTTGAACTGCTGCCAGTGCAGCGGTTGCACGATCTGGGGCCGGCCCTCCTGGACCCGCACCTGCCAGCGGCCTCCTCCGTGATCGTGCAGGAAGAGATACTCTCCTACCTGCCCCGCCAGGCCTTCCAGTATGTGACGCCGATGCATTCTGGCCAAACCTGAATCCCTCCAATTGAGCGATCGTCCCATGTCATTCGAGTGCCTTTCTACCCGATCCTGGTGCCGGGCTCAGCCTCGCCGGGCGACGAAAAATTCTCACCGCAATCGCGCTGGAAGGAATCTCGATCGCAACCCACCAACACCCGCCCCGTGAAACCGTATGACGTCGTCGTGGTGGGGGGCGGCCCGGCGGGTGCAGCGGCCGCCCTGGTCCTGGCCAGGGGCGGCGCCCGAGTGGCTCTGCTCGACCGCCAACGTTTTCCGAGGGACAAGGTATGTGGCGACGCTCTCGGGCCCGGCACGGTCGAGGTCCTGACCCGTCTCGGCCTCATGCCCGGCTTCCTGGCCTGCCAGCCCTATCGAATCGACGGCATTCGCTTTGTCGGACCGGACGGGGGCGAGGTGACCCCGAAGAATCCCGCCCGCCCTGGCTACGTCCTCCAACGTCTGACCTTGGACGACTTCCTCTTTCGCACGGCCGGACAAGCCGGGGCCGAGGTCTTCGAAGCCACCAAGGTCACCGCCCTGGAACGGGCCGGGGACCGTATCGTCGGGGTGCGGGCCGGCGACACGACCTGGCCGTGTCGTTTCGTCATCGGCGCCGATGGAGAGCATTCGGTGGTGCGCCAGCAGGTCGGCGTCGACACCAACTCTGCCACCACCCGAGCCTTCGCCCTTCGATATTATGTATCGAACCTGAACAGCATGCTCGACAATGTCATGGAGATCCTCTGCGATCACGAGTTGCTCCCTGGCTACGCCTGGGTTTTTCCCTTGCCCAACGGTGGCGCCAACGTAGGCTGCGGCATGCTGGCCCAGGATCTGCACCGGTCTGAACGCTCCCTGACCCGCTATTTCCAGGACTGGCTGGACGCCCCCGTGCAAAAGGCAAGATGGGCGCACGCGGTCTCCTCGGGTCGTCCCCGAGGCTGGCCCCTCAGCCTGGGCTCCCGGCTGCAAAAGCGGGCCGGGCCCGGTTGGATGCTGTGCGGCGATGCAGCGTCCCTCGTCGATCCGTTGACGGGCGAAGGCATTCACGCCGCCATCCATTCGGGCGAACTGGCGGCGCAAGCCATCCTGGCGCATCCCGACGATGCCGCCGGGCAGTATGAGAGCGCCTGCCAGAAGGTCTACGGTCGACACTTGCGAGCCGCCTCGCTCCTCCAGTCCAAGGGTCGATCCGCCGCCAGCGTGAACCGGATGGTTCGGTCCGCGGGGCGACACGCCGACCTCGCCATGGACATGCTGGGCGTCTTTGGGGGCGTGCTGCCCGCCACCGTGCTCCTCCGACCGCTGGGGCTATGGCGCTACCTGTGGTAGCCCGCCTGGCCAAGGGGCTCTTCATGGAAGCTCGCATACTGGCCGTCCTGGTCTGGTCGACGACTGCGGTGACCGTGGGCACCGCCCTCGCGGCCCGCACCCAGGCGGTGGACCTGCGCCTGTACGTTCTCGCCCTCCTGGCGGGCTTTATCGGCCAGGGCTACACGACCCACGCCATCAACGAGATCCGCGACTGGACGTCGGGCACCGACCGCCACGGGCTGGGCGGCTCGAAAGTCGTGCGTGCCGGCCTCCTGTCCATCGGCGAGCTGTGGGCCGTCTTCTGGGTCAGCATCGGCCTGGTGCTCTGGCTGGGCCACCTGTGCGCCGAGAGCTCGGGCCCCTGGGCCTGGTTCTTCATCGGCATCGCGCTCCTGTCCGGCATTTGCTACAGCCTGCCGCCTATCCAACTGGCCTATCGACCGTATCTCGGAGAGTGGCTGGGGGCGTTTCCGGGCATTCTGACCTGCGTCTGCGGTGCCTACTATGTGCAGACGGGTGCGCTCACCGGGGAGCCCGTCCTGCTCGGGACCGCGCTGGCGCTCCAATGCATGGCCATCATGTTGATGTTCCATACGCTGGACTTCGAGGCCGACCGCGCCGCCGTACCGTGCAAACGCACGACCATCGTGCACCTCGGGCCGGCGGCCGCCCAGCGCTACCTGGTCGCCCTCCAGGTCGGGGCCGTCCTGGCCTTGGGGCTGGCCCTCCGTATCGACTACCGCCTCGCCCCCTTGCTGGTGGCGGGGTTCTTGTGCCTCGTGGCCTTCCAGACCTACGCTCCGTTCGATAGCCCGACCATCATCCGAGCCAGCAAGCGGGTCACGCTGGCCACCATCGCGGGCGGCCTCGCCACCGGCATCTGGATCGATCCCCGCCTGGCCTTCATGATCGCCGTCATCTATGCCGCCTTTGCCGCCCACCGCCGCTATGGAAAGCTGCCCCGATGAATCATGCCGCCCGCTTCGAACACCGCCTGTCGCAGCTCGCCGACCAGCACGGCGAGCTGGCCGACCTCCTCAAGGGCCTGCTGCTGGGCGGCAAGTACCTGCGTCCGGTCCTCTGCCTGCGCGTCGCGGAGGCGCTCCACGGCGACGCCGAACGGGCCATGCGCTCGGCTCTGGCCCTGGAGCTCATTCACTGCGGGGCCCTGCTGCATGACGACGTCTACGATCGAGACACGGTGCGCCGGGGCGTCCCTTCGCTCTGGTCCAGATTGGGAGACCGCACCGCCATGGTGGTCGGCGACTTGATGTTGGGGAGAGCCTTCGAGATCATGCCGCTGACCGGCCTGTCCTGCCTGGCCCGCTGCATTGGGGAGCTGAGCCGGGCCTCTTTGACCGAGGTGTTCCGGCGAGGCGTCCCTAGCGTGGAGGAGAGCCTGGCCGTGTTGGTCGGCAAGACTGCCAGCCTGTTTCGTACGGCGGCGGAGCTGGGGGGGCTCTCGGCCGATGCGCCCCCGCCCGTCTTGGAGCGCCTCTCCATCTATGGGCAACAGATGGGCATCGCCTTCCAGATCGCGGACGATCTGGCGGACATCGAGACCAGCCGCGCCCAGGGCCGCTTCGTCGGCGACCTGGCCGAACGGCGTCCCACCTGGCCGCTCCTGGCCGTGCCCGTCACCGACCTGGCGCGCTACGTGGCGGGTGAGGCCCTCGACGAGTCGGCCTTCCTGACCCGTCTGGACCCGTCCGTCGCCGCCGCGCAGGCGTCCATCGACCGCTACCTGGCCGCCGCCCAGGCCGCCGTCGATCCGTTGGCCCTGGGGCTCACAGCCAGTTTTCCGCCAGGCCCAGGCCCGACAAGAACCCCACAAGCAGCACCAGCAAGGTCCACAGGATAAGCCAGTCCCGGGCGCCCGGCAGCCGCAACAGGTTCAGCACGCTGACCGGGGGGGCCGGTCGGATCCCAGCCCGCGGGAGAACCCCCCCCGGGACCTGCGCGGGCAGGCGCTCGGGGACGGGCACGGGGAGCGGCGTGGCCACCCCCGCGGGAGGCGCGGCAACCCCCGCGGGCGGCGCTGCAATCACCGGTGGAGGCGCCTGGGCGGGTGCGAGGTCCGCCAAGAGCTCGCGTACCTGGGCCATGCTGGCGGGTCGGTCTGTCGGCTTGACCGCCATCATTCGCACCACGGCTATGGCGAGCGGTTCCGATACGGATGGGTTGACCTGGCGGAGATCCAGCAGCGGCGCTTCCCGAATGATGCGATCGGCGGCCTGGGGCGGGGGGTCGCCGCACAGCGTGTAGTACACCGTGGCGCCTAGCGAATAGATGTCGGTGCGAGCATCTGAGCGTTGGGTGCCGAAGCTCTCTGGCGGCGAGAACTCGGGGCTGCCGACGGCCCGAAACAGGGTGCGTCCCTGGCGGATCGGGTCGAGCATCTTGGCGATGCCGAAGTCGGTCAACTTGATCTGGCCTTGGGGCGTGACGCAGATGGTCGAAGGACGCAGGTCTCGATAGATGATGGGGGGCGCCTGGTTGTGCAGGAACTCCAGCACGTCCAGCAACTGGAAGAGCCAGGGCAGCACCTGCTCCTGGGTCTGCCGGCCCAATGACTCCAGCGTGCGGGCCTCGATGTACTCCATGACCAGGTAATGGCGCTCGTCCTTCCTGAACAAGTCGAACACCG
>DASYBA010000248.1:0-4540 GCA_036501005.1 Candidatus Xenobia bacterium
CCGGCGAAAGTTCTCGAGCGCGTACCCGATGTCGGAAGCCACCTCCTCCATGAGGGCAATCTCCCCCGACAGGAAGAACTGCGGACGATCGGCCTGCACCGTCAGGCAACCCGAGACGTGTCCATCATATCGAATCGGCAAGGCCATGGTCGTGCGATACACCAGCGGGGTTTCAGTGCGGAAAGCACAGGCGGCCGGCGTGTCGGCTCCGAGGCTCTGCGCGACCGCCTCGCCACGGCCATACCAGGCCCTGGGTTCCAACGTATTGCTTTCCGTCCGGCACCACGACATGCAGGCAAACGACAGGCCGCCTTCTTCCACCAGCACGCGGCAGACCTGGGCGAGCAGCTCGTCGGGTGATTTGGTCCACACGATGGCTTGATTGACATGGCTGAGAGCCGAGTAGAGCCGAGACATGCGGGCCATCTGGCGCTCATGCTCCTGATCGCCGGTGAGGTCTCGCACGATGCCGAGGAGCGTGCCATCCGGGAGGCTGGTGGCGACCACGTCGGCGGGAAAGGTCGACCCATCCCGGCGGCGGAACGTCCACTCTCGCCGGTGCTCCGACTGGACGCGTATGTCTTCCAGCGCCTTGTCGATCTCCGGCACCTCGTGGGCGGAAACGATATCCGTCGCATGCTTGCCGATCAGCTCCGAGCGCGGGTATCCCAGCATGCGGCAGATGCTCTCGTTGGCGTCGAGGTACACGCTCGCGGCGTCGGCATACAGAATACCCAGACCGGCGTATTCGAACAAAGCCCGGTAGCGAGCCTCGCTGGCCTGCAGGCGCTCCTCCGCCTGCTTGTGTGCGGTCAGGTCGCGGCAGATGTGAACGAACCCCCGCAGGCTCTTGTCCGATTTGAACACCGCCGTCAAGACGCCGCTGGTCCAGAACCGTTCCCCCGATTTTCGGCTCCGCCACTCTTCCTGTAGCACCCGCCCGCGGGCTGCCGCCCTTTCCAGCTCGACAGGCTGGACCCAGGGTTGTCCCATCACCTCCTCACTGGCATAGCCGAACATCAGTGACGCCTGCTGGTTCCACGTCACGATGGTCCCGGCCGCGTCGAGGGCCACAATGGCATACTCTCCCGCGCCGTCCAGCACCGCCATGATCCAGCTTGACAGCTCGCTCCCGGGCGCGGGGGGCCGAAGGGTGATCAAGGTCGCGGGCTGGCCCGCCTGGACGACTGCGGTGCCCCGCAGCTCCATGCGATGCCGGCCGTCGGCCAACAACACGGGATCCCACAGGCCGCCGCCCTCCCGGGCTGCCAGAGAGCGCTCCACGGTGCCCCGCGACCGCTCGTGAAACATCGATAGCAGGGACTCGCCCTTCGATAATTCAGCGAAAGCCGGATTCGACCAGACGATCCGACTCCCGATACACAGGGCCACGGGATCCGGAATCAGGTCCGCAGGAAGGCTCCCCGCCGACAAAGACTCCCCCAGTTCCACAGTCTTTGATTCGGGGCCCTCTCCGGGCATCCCTGTGGAAGCGAGAGCGGCCTGGCTGTGTGGACAGCCAGGCCGTCGCTGGTTGATTAGAGCGTCGCGAGGAGGGCGCTCATCTGCGAGGACATCTGCTGGCCGCTCGCTAATTGCTGGTTATATTGAGCTTGATTCTGCGCCTCCTCCTGGGTGAGGCTCTGCTGGTTGGTGGTGTTGAACGACGCCAGGTTGGCATTGTCCGTGGCCCACAGGCTGCTCAGGTCGTTCATGCCCGGCGTGCTCCCGGCGCTCCAGCCCGTGGGGGAGATGCCCGCTGGGCTTGACGGCGTTGCGGGGGTAGGGGCAGCGGTAAAAGTCGGGGGAGGGGTGCTGTTGAAGAAGTCGCCCATCTGGCCCTGATAGCCGGCGTTGAACACTGGGTTGGTTCCACCGACACCCTGCTGGCCCTGGCCTTGGCCGTCGCCCATCAGCATCATCAACATGAGCGGATCGATACCGCCTCCTCCCATCCCCGTGCCGCCCGTTCCCATACCGCCCTGCATGAGCATCATGAGGAGAAGCATCTGCATCAATTCGTTGGTCTGCCCGCTCCCCTGGGATTGCGCTGTAGACTGGCTGGTCGCACCGCCCGACCCCACGATGAGCGAACCGATGGCCGACATGTTCTGGGCATCCGCCGCGTCACTGCCGCCTGAGCATGCCATTTTATCCAGACTCGAGGCCATGGCGGACCGCTGCGACGGGTTTCCGATATTCTCCTGGTTCAACAGGTTCTGCAGGCCATTGGTCGCGCCGAGGCTAGCTTGACTAAGCATATCTGTTCCCTCCCCAATGTGTTGATAATCTGTAATATTCGCTATGCCGATGTTTACTGTACGATCATCATAGCGCATGGTTGGCAACAAATCCGCCTCGACAGGTTAACCTGGTGTTGCAAGGATGTAAATTCAGGTTGCTTTATATGAACACAATTGCCAACATGCGGGCTGTTTGTTGATGGCCGGCAATATCAGGCCTGGCAGCGCACGTAGGCTTTGATGGTGCCACACTCGGTGCCCTGCGCCACGCCGTGGGGGCGGATGGTGTAGGGCCCCACCGATGCCGGTACGATGAACGTCTCGGCATAGTGAACCACGAACGGATCGAACGCGTGGTCGGGGCTCTCCACGACGGCTTCGGCCCCTTCCACCAGGTTCAATACGTTGACCCCACCCTTCGTGTGGTGCGGGGTCTGGCCCGTAAACCAGTGCCGGCGAGTCTCGATGAACTCTCGCTCGTGCAGGCCCGTCCGCTCCTCCCGCCACCCCGGCCCTTCGCCCACGGCTTCGATACGGTTGACCAGGTTCTTCTCGACCCATCCCGTCGTCCGATCCCACTGGATGTTGTTGAATCCATGCTCCAGGTGGATGGGGCGAGGCCGTCCATCCAGCCCCAGCCTCCCCCAGTCCCACAGCTTGAAGGTGAAGATGTAGGGGGTGGCGCTGATCTCCAGCACCATGCTGTTCTTTCCGGAACAGTGCGTGGTCCCGGCGGGGATGAGAAAGTGATCGTGCTTGCGGGCCGGAAATCGATTGACATACGCGTCTGCAGGAAACTCGAACCCGCCCTGCTGGGCCTTGCGCAGATCGCCTTTCATAGCCTCTCGATCCACGCCTTCCTTGAGCCCGAGGTAAACGCATGCATCTTCTGCAGCATCCAGCATGTAGTAGCTTTCATCCTGCGTATAGGCGACGCCGAACCGTTCCTGGATGTACTCGGTCAGCGGATGCACCTGCAAGGACAGGTTGCCTCCGCCCATGGTATCGAGAAAGTCGAAGCGGATGGGAAACTCTGCCCCGAAGCGACCATGCACCGCATCGCCGAGCAGTTCCCGCGGGTGCTGGAACACCAGGTCGATAGATGGGATCTCGAATCGCACATCGCCAAACCCCAGGAGCAGGCTGTTTTCCTCCGGCACGCAGTCGAAGCACCAGGCATGGTTGGGCACGTCCGTCGGGAGGTCGCAGACTCGTTCCATCCAGTGCCCGCCCCACGGCCCTGGATCGAAGAACGGCACCACCCGGAACGGCCGTCTTGCCACCTCACGCAGACCTCGCAGAAACGTCGCCCCGGTCACCATCTTCGGTTCCGCTGCGTGCGTATCCAACACATAGTCTGCCCGGGGCAAGACCTGCTTTTTCAGTCGGTCCGCCGCCCGCCAGTCGATAAAAAACGCCCGCTTGTATTTCAGCGCCGGCCGCTCGTCCAGGTTCGCCACACCCAGGTTGCCAATCTGGTTCTTCCGCTGCCGCAACTGCAGTTCCCAACGGGCCATGTCGACATACACCAGCACCTCTGGATCACGGTACAGCAGGCTCGCCCCTGCCCCGATCACCAGCGTTCGCCCCGTCAGTTCCACGGGGCCGGTGGTCATGAAGTCTGCCATCTCGGGGCGATTCAACCGACCAAACACGGGATCGTCGCTTAAATCCCGCTTGAACTGTGCCATCACATCGGCCGCCGACTTGTAATGGTCGCGAGCCCGCACCACCTGGTCGAACGCCAGGCGTCGGACCAACTCCCGCTCGATTTCCTCCTCGAAAGCGCCAGGGTAGCATTCGACACAAAGCACGGTCACCACGGACCGCAGCTTGCTAGCGATCGCATCCCAGCCGACCACGCATTCGCCGCCCACAGCAACGACCGGAAACTTGTCGTAGCTCATTCCGACAGCAAGGGCACGGCTCCCAGGAGGCCCGCATCGTTGCCCAGCGCCGCGGCCGTCACCTGTACGGTGCCCCAGGGGGTCCACGAATGCTGGCGCACATACTCTTGGATAAACGGAACGATCACGTCGGCGCTTCTCAGCACCCCGCCCCCCAGCACGATCTTCTCCGGATCGTAGGCATGGACCAGGCCCACCGCACCCGCCGCCCAGACGTGAATGCACCGATCCCGAATCCCGCGAGAGACGGCATCCGTCAAAGCCAGTTCGAACACGGCCCGAAAGTTGACGGTCGGCACCTTCGCCAGGGCACTCTCAGCAAATCCGGGCCACTCGCGAGCGATCAACGGCAGCGCCCAGCCACTGGCTTCCGCCTCCGTACATCCGATA
>DASYBA010000249.1:0-7934 GCA_036501005.1 Candidatus Xenobia bacterium
TTCCAGCCTGCGGCCCATGCCTGAAGCTGTTCCCGTAGATCGGGTGCGTCTTCCCTGAAGGCTGGCAGCAGTTCGTCCAGTGCCTTCTTGTTCTGGCCAGCCTGCCGAGCCAGAACCTCAGGAGCGAGTTCCTCGACGGCCTCCAGGAACAAGCGTCGTTCTGGCCAGCCGGCGGTCACCGGCCTGTCTTCCTCTGAACTCACCGCGCCGTCTCGTTCACCCCGGCTGGTGCTCTGTCCCTTCAGGCAGCCAGCCGATCCTCTGATCCCGATTTTGATCCCATTATAGGCCAAACTCAGCTAAAATCGGCTGCACCAACCTCAACCAACCTGAAACCAAAAACCCCGCCGTTACTTACTTCGGCGGGGCTCTGCACGGGCCAGGCAAGACTCGAACTCACGACATTCGGTTTTGGAGACCGACGTTCTACCACTGAACTACTGGCCCAGGTAGCAAGAATATACATCAGGGGTACTCTGTCTGTCAAACGCAGTCGCGACCAGCGGCTACAGGGCGGCGACCTTGAACCAACCGAGAGTGCAGGACTGCCCAGTATGGGTCTTCACGCTTCATTCACGAGACCTCTAGCAGTCCAGCCCGCTGATTCCAGTTCACGGTCCAGATCCAAATCCCATTTGAGCGCACCCTGCGACAAACTCAGCCAGCTTAAGGGCGATTTGTTCACGACGCCGACCCGCAGGCAGTTCTGAATGGCCTCACGAGCCAACGGTCGCAGGCCGGTGTCTCGCGGGCAGCCTGCCGAAGTGCATCCTAAATTCGGCCCGGTAGCGGCACATGCAGATTGGCTCTTTGCGGATGCCATGAATCTTTGACACCATGTGGATCATGTCAATTCCCGTTACGCCGTCGCCCGAAACTTGCCTGCCAAAGAATCAGGGTCTCACCCCGGCGTTCGATAGAAATTAAGATTGGAGACCGACGTTTTACCAGAGTCTGGTCGATGCCCGCGGGGCGGGCACCCCCACGAATCGCCTGTAGCCAGAACCTACCCCAGCAATTCGTCTCTGTCAACGGAACTAGAGGTCCACAAATGCAGGCGCCGGCGCGATGTTTCAGAGCCAGCACAGCGTGTTCTGCATCTCCTCTGCAGAGAGCCCACCAGCAACTTCGATCAGACGGTCACGGATAGCCCAGAGATCAACCTCCAGCCTCCTTTGAGGAATCAGGAGGATTCCGGAGTGCAAACGACCTGTTCTTTTCCATTGGGCTTCCACATGGATGAAGCCCTCAATGCCGACCACATTGGCGGTGACCAGGATGCGTGAGTACCTGGTGCTGTAAGCCAGTAGTTCATCGTCGGGCAACCCCCTGCATTCATGTGATGCAGAGGCAACATCGTACCCGCGAGCCCGCAAAGCTTCGGCCAATGGCTCAGGTACGTGCTCATCAAACAGAAACCTTGGCTGCAACGTCAGGCGGCCGAAGAGGGCGCGACAGCAGGATCTGGCCGGTGCCTGAAATAGTACTCAAGAGCAGCCTCTACTTCCGCCCTACCGAGCCCCGGGAAAAACTGGCATATCTCCAAAGTGCCGCGTCCAGCGTGAAAGTGCCCTGCTATCACTGAGACTGGTATCCGGGTGCCGCACACCACGGGTATGCCTCCGTGGACGGCAGGGGCCGACACAATGTAGGGATTGTCTGTCAAAAGGTACCCGATCAGCAGGGAACCCAGTCGACGTTCCAGGTCTGACGAACAGCGAGCGAGAGCGGCCGGCAGTAGACTTCCGTCGATGTTTACCACGCCGCGGCGCTTAAGTTCCGATAAGGTCACCTCGACTGACTCGCGGCTCACGTCACACTGTAGGGCCAGTGCCTCTAGTCGTTCAGGGGTCATGCCCTCTATTTTAATAGTATCGGGGCCGGCGGTCAAGCCAGCCAAAGGGAAGCTACCGAAAGAAGCCAATCAGCAATGCACCCAACCTTGCATCTCTCCAGCCATGAAATGGAGTGTCCGAGGCATCCAGGCACGGCGCCCGTCAGGTCACTCCAGGTGCTGTCGATACACCTTCGTCACCCGCCGAGCCGATCAGGTGGACCTCTGGGCATCCTCATGGTAGAATAACGGAAGATGCTCTAGAAGGGTAGACCGTGGGACTGCACATCAACAACAGTGAAACATGCCGCATGGTCCAGGAACTAGCCCAGCTAACAGGGGAGAGCCTGACTACCGCGGTTGAAGAAGCGGTCCGCGAAAGATTGGAGCGGGTCAAGCGGCAGCAGGCCTCGAGAGTGGACCAACTCTTGGCCCTTGGACGAGACTGTGCCCCGCGGCTGAAGGAACTTTATCGAACCGCAGATCCTGGCACGTTCTTATATGATGACCAGGGACTTCCTCGATGATTGCAGGTCCGTCGGTGGGCACCAAACGACAAGAGCCGTAGGGCGTATCGCGAAACTCATCAGCGCTGGAACGCAGCGGCGAACGCCTGGGCCAGGGTCGCCACCAGCGGGAGCAGTTGTTCCACCTGCTCGGCGTCCTCCGGGCGCCCCAGCGGAATACGAACCGACGCCTGACCCGTCTGCGCATCCCGCTCCACCCTGGGCCCGCCGCCCTGCTGCGCCAGCGTCTGCAGGCCGGAGATCAACTGGGTGGCGCTGGACAGCAAGTGGCTCAATCCCGCTGATCCATGCGAAGACGGACCAGACGACGGCGCGCTGAGTTGTGGCACGGCAGTCGGAGCCGGGAGCGCAGCCGTCGGCTGGGGACTGGGCAGCGCTGCCTCCTCCGCCTCCTCGAGCACTGCCTCAGTATCGGGAATCGCACCCGTCGCCTCTTCCACCGTTCGGATGAACTGGCGCAGGCGGCTGCCCTCCATGTGCACGACGTCATCCCCGTTGTCGAGGATGCCCGCCGCCACCTTCTTCTTGAAGCTCAACAGCGACAGCATGCCGTGTTCGATACTGCCCTCGGCGACAAAGTTGACGACCGTGACGCTGCGCTGCTGGCCCATGCGGTGGGCCCGGGCAATGCGCTGTTCGAGCACGGCCGGATTCCACGGCAGGTCCAGGTTGATGACGGTAGACGCCGCCTGCAGGTTGAGGCCCGTGCCCCCGGCGTCGGTCGATAGAAAGATCCGAACCGCCGGATCCGCCGTAAACGCCTGCACGAGCCCGCTCCGCTTTTCCGACGGCACGCCGCCATGCAGATAGACATGAGGAACCTGGGCCGCCTCCAGGGCCTCCACGACCAGGTCGTGCATCCGCTGCCACTGCGAAAAGATGACGACCTTGGCGGACGGATCCTCGAGCGTTTCGTCCAGCAGCACCAGCAACTCCTTGACCTTGTCGCCGTAGCGGGTCGCCTTGTCGACCAACCAGGTGCTGTCGCACACCATGCGCATGTATTGAAGGGCTACCATGAGCCGACGCTGGTCGGCATCGGTGAGAAACTTCTGACGGCGCCATTTCGCGACCAGTTTGGCCACGATCTCCTTGTTCTCGTCGTGCACGGCCATCTGCTGCGGCGTCATGGGGACGAAAAAATTCTTCTCCATGCGCGGCGGCAACTGGGTCAAGACATCTTTCTTGTGACGGCGCAGCAAGATCGGCGAGAGCGTCTGGGTGATCGCCGAAAGGTTCTTGTAGCCGGTGATCTTGCCGGCCTCGTCGGTAATCTGGTGGTTGTAGAGGAAACGGAACGTGGGGCCCAGCCGGTGCAGATCCACAAAGGAAACGATCGAGTGCAGCTCCTCCAGGCGGTTCTCCAAAGGCGTTCCGGTCAGCACCAGGGCGTACGGAGACCGTATCGACTTGACGGTCTGCGCCGCCCGAGTCTTCCAGTTCTTGATGCGCTGGGCCTCGTCAAGAATGACGGCGTCCGGCATCAGTTCCCCGATGGCATCCAGATCGCGGTGGATGACGTCGTAGTTGACAATCTTGAAGAAGGTGTCCTCACGATAGCCCTCAAGCCGCTGATTGAGGCCGCCGCGGATCACCGTGGCACTCCGAGCCGTAAATTTGCGGATTTCCTGCTCCCACTGGTACTTCAAGGAGGCAGGACACACGATGAGAACCCGTTCGATACCGAACTCCCGGGCCATCAGTTCGGCCCAGCCCAGGGCCTGGATGGTCTTCCCCAATCCCATGTCGTCGGCCAGCAAGGCACGTCCGGCGCGGGCCGCAAACAGGACGCCTTCCTTTTGATACGGCATGAGCTTGTGCTTGAGCAACCCCTGCGTGTCATAGCCTTCCAGGCGGCGAGATCGTTCCTCGCGGTCGGACGCTTCCACCAGAAAGTCCAGCACTTCACTTCGATAGGTGAAGCGAGGGTCCAACTGCACCGCCTGGGCGAGAAACTCGCCAAAGTCGCGATAGCGCTCGGGTCGCAACACGCCCGCCCGGTCGAAAAAACGTTCGACCAGCGCCAAAAATCCGCGGGGCACCGGCCGGGCCACAGTGATGACGACCTGCCTCTTGAACCCGTACTGAAGCCAGACCTCGCTGGTCTTCGGCACGCACCCGGCGACCAGCGCCCGGCGCCCCTTGAGTGTAGACTCGATACGACCGACAACGTACTCGATGTGCTTGCACGTGCCCAGCGTATTGACCCGGTAGTCGGGGCATTCGCAGCGGTTCTCGCCCAGCCGGGGCCCCCGAATCATCACGCTATAGGTGCGCTTGCTCTGAGGATTGGTCACCCGATACTCCCCGAACGGACCATCCAGGTCGACCGCCTCAACCTCGAGGCTGAGGAGCTGGCTATAGGTGCGGCGCAGGGCGACCTGCCACTCCTCCAGCGACATGTCTGCGGGTTTGTGGGTACGGGAAAGCTTGGGCGTTTTAGCCTTCTTCTCCAGACCCGCGAGCTTCTTTCTGGGCCCCCGAGTGGTGGGCAGGCGACGGTAGGCAAGAGTCAAGGCGCATCCCTCCTGGTCTTGAGATGCCCTCAAGTTCTCACCAGGCTCGAAGTTCCTTCAAGCCGTCCGACCCATCTGGGGGATTACTTTCCGGCGGTCGAGGAAGCCCCGCTGTAGATGACCAGTCCGGCCCGAACCCCCTGCGCGTCCCGCGTCGACTGGGTCGGACACAACGTCCACCAGCTCATCTGCGCCGTCGAGCCTTGTCGTTCCACAGCCTCCACCTCATGCCATCTGTTCTCTTTTCATAACATTACGACATCTGGCGCATGCCCAATGTGCCATACATCACATTGGATTTTTAAACCCTGGTAAAAAGTTGTTGACATCCTGGACACGCCCGGAGGAGGGGGCCGCGACATGCGGCGTGAATCCCGCCGCATGAACGTAGGATTGATCGGCCTCGGCAACATGGGCCGGGGCATGGCCACCAGCCTCCTTCGGGCCGGCCACGCCCTCACCGTCTACAACCGTACCCCTGGCCGAACCAGCGACCTGGCGGGCGCCATCATCGCGGGCACTCCCGAGCGGGCCTCCACTGGGGACGTCCTCATCACCATCCTGAGCGACGACACCGCCATCGAGAGTCTCCTTCCCCACATCCTGCCAGCTCTGTCGGCTCAAACGATACACGTCTCCATGAGCACCATCAGCGTCGCATGCTGCGACCGCCTGGCCCAGGCCCACCGCGCGGCTGGCCGGAGCTTTCTGTCAGCCCCGGTCTGGGGACGCCCCCCCTTGGCCGCCGCCGGCCAACTCATGATCATCCCGGCCGGCGCGCCAGCCGATATCGAACGGTGCCGCCCTGTCTTTGAAGCCCTGGGGCAGCGCATCCACCCGGTGGGCGACAAGCCCTCCCTGGCCAACGTGGCCAAGCTGAGCGGCAACTTCCTGACCGCCGGCATCATCGAAGGCCTGGCCGAAGCCTTCGTCCTCGCTCAGAAGTCCGGTATCGAACCGACAACGTTTCTCGCACTCCTTCGCGCCACCTTGTTCAACATCCCGATGCAGGCCACTTACGCAGACATCATCGCCCACGAGAAGTTCGAACCCGCCGGATTCCGCGCCGTCCTGGGACTGAAGGACATCAGCCTGGTCCAGGAAGCTGCCGCGGCTGTCCACGTCCCCATGCCCCTGGCCAGCCTGCTGCACGACAACTTGATGTCCGCCGTCGCCTCCGGCCGGGGCGACCTGGACTGGACCATCGTCGCCCGCCTGGCCGCCGAACGCGCCGGCCTGCCCTGACCGTTTCATGCATCGACGTGACTTCATGCTTCAATCGGCTGCTGCGTGGCTGGCTCTGCGTCGTCCAGGCCTGGCCGCGCCGTCGCTCCTGGTCAAGCAGAAGTCGGTTCCAGAAGCCCTGGTTCCCACCACTTCTCAGCTTCTCTTCCACGAGCCCGCGCAAGACGGTGGCATCACTATCGAACGCTTCCGCATGCAGGGTGAACTGGCGGTCCTCTCCCCAGACCATCGCCGCATCGCTTACGACTGCAAGCATCACGATGGATACTATAACATCCACCTGTGTCGAGTGGACGGCACCGACGACCGTTGCATTACCACCCTCAACAACGGCTTGCCGCATCGCCACGCCGGCTCACCCGACTGGCATCCCTCCGGGCGCTATATCGTCTTTACGGCCGAGAAAAGGACCCACCCGGGCGGAAGCATCGAAGCCATTCCGGGTTTCGGCGGCCACTCTGACGTCTGGGTCATCACGCCCGATGGGCGCCAGGCGTGGAATTTGACAGACATTCCAGACGTCAGCCACAACAACGTCATCATTCCCAGGTTCTCGCCGGACGGGACGCGCTTGATCTGGTGCCAGAGACGAGCAGAATCCACCTGGCGGCCCTCCCGCTGGCATTGGGACATCAAGATAGCCGAGTTCGATCCAGACGGCCCCCGCTTGGCGAACGTACAATCTCTGGACCCGTGCGGTCCCGGCTTTTACGAATCGTATGGCCTGTCACCCGACGGCCGTCGCCTCATCTTCATGAAGACGGAGCAGGGCCACGGTCCCTTCGTTTCCCAGATTTACACGGCAGACGCCCACAAGGGCGGCGACGTCCAGCAACTCACGCACCACGTCGCCTGGAACGAACACGCCAGCTACACCCCCGACGGGCGCCACATCGTCTGGATGACCAGCCAGGACAACCGCAACCACGGCACGGACTGGTGGCTCATGCGGGCGGATGGTTCCAGGCCGCGCCGGCTCACCCGATTCAATGACCCGACCTCGCCGGAAGGCGACCGCCGGCCAGTGTATGCCCTGCTGCCCCAGTGGTTTCCCGATGGCAGGCGGTTCCTGGGCGGCATTCAATATTCGCTGATCAAACAGGAAGGGCGCATCGTCCTGGTGTCGCTAGATGCGTCCGTCTTCGACGACTAGCCGCGGCCCGTCCACACAGACATTATGGAAAAGTCTGTGGATAACTCGCTTGACTCAGGACAACCTATTCAATTAGAGTGTACATATGTTCCCTGTTCTGGAGTGCCTCGTCGACCGCAGCGCGGAGGCCACCGCGCTCGACCGCGAGCTGCGCTTCCTCATGACGGCCGACACCCGGGTCCAGCGGGCCATCGGGGCCATCCTTCTCCGACTCCAGCGTTCCGAGCTCACCCACCTGGGCTACGTCCAACGTGGGGACTACATCCGCGAGCACACCGGCATCAGCATCCGACAGGCGGAGCAACTCGCCGCCATCGAACGCGACGTCGTCCAGTTCCCCGCCTCCGAGGCCCAATGGAGCGCCAACCAGATCAACACATGCCTGCGGGAGATCATCCGGTCCGCCAAGCCCGAAGATGACGGCGTCTGCGCCGCTCTGGCTACCGTCATGACCGTTCGTGAGCTCATCATATGGCTGGTCGGAGAGCAGGCTGCCGAACCTGGGGAGGAGACCCTGGACCTCCACCTCAGCGCCCGAGGAACGCGCCGACCTCGACGCGTGTCACGAACTCGCGAGCCGGCTCTGGGAGCACAACACTACCCTGGCGGAGGTGCTCGATACATGCACGGCCGAGCTGCTGGCAGCCGTCGACCGGCAG
>DASYBA010000250.1:0-1872 GCA_036501005.1 Candidatus Xenobia bacterium
GCCGTCTGGGGCCGGCGCAGCCAGTAGGGCTGACTGACGGGCTGGGTGCGGGGGACGTGCACCGTGACGTCTTGGAGGGCGGGGTGATCTGGCGAGAGATGCATGGTCTTTTCGCCGGTCAGCCAATCCACCGGGAATGAACTGTGCACTTCGGCCGTACGGGTCATCGAAACGACGTCGCCCGGACAGACCTCCGCGTGCAGGGCCGTGGTTTTCACGGTCAACCCTGCGCACTCGGCGATGACGTGATCCAGCAGGCGCATCTTGTCACCGATCATCGGGTCTTGCAGGGTCGCCAACCGATGGTGGATCTTCAAGAGGGCAGGCACGCTGGCGCTGGGATGCCCGGGATCGAAGTGAGCGATCAGGTCGTCGGTCAGGTGGCCGACTTCGGCTCCGCCCGGCACCCGCGCCCAGGTCGTGTCGACGCCATCCATGACGTCATGGGCAGCCGGCTCGCCGGCCAGCAGCTTGAACGTCTCGAGTCGCGGCCCCCCGTCGCCCATGGCGCCGATGTTGCCGAAGCCCTGCGTCTTGTGCTGCGATCGGCTGAGGCGGGCCAGATCGCTGAAGGCTGTGCCGCTCAGGGGGTCCCGTCCGCCGATGTCCACCTGCACGTCTCCCGGGTTGGGCGAGGCCTGGCCGGACGGCGTCGTGGCATCCCACAGAATCCGTTTGGGCTGCCACGGCGACAGGCCGTCGACGATCGCCCCGTCGCCGGCTTCTTTGAAGGCCTCGAGGGCCAGAACGGCCGACGCCGTATGATGCCCGTGGGTGGTGCCGGGCAGCGGAGAGAATCGGGTGATGAGGATGTCGGGCCGGAACGTGCGGATGACGCGCACCATGTCGGCGACCACCGCCCTGCGGTCCCACTTGGTCAGCGTCTGCTGGTAGTCTTTCGAGTAGCCGAAGTCGAGGGCGCGGGTGAAGAACTGCTCGCCGCCGTCAATCCGACGAGCGGCCAGCAGCTCCTGGGTGCGGATGACCCCCAGGGCCGCGCCAAACTCCGGACCCAGCAGGTTCTGGCCGCCATCGCCCCGGGTCAGCGACAGGTAGCCGGTGCGATAGTGACGAGCGCCCACCAGCCAGGCGATGAGCTGGGTGTTCTCATCGTCTGGATGGGCGCCGATGTGCAGCACGGTCCCACAGGTTCGAAACTGCAGCAAGTCGTGCATGACGGGCTGGTCGGCCCAGCCCGGAGCCAGCATCAGGAGCAACAACAGGACGGCGCGGCGAAGGACCATGATGTGACGCTATAACCCGACCTCGTCGCTTCGGTTCCTACTTGGCGACCGAAACGGGCACCGACCACTGAGTCGTTTCCCACGACAGGGTAATGGCGCCGCCCCCGCTGGGGTTCTTGGCGACGGCCATGGTGAACTGGTCGACCGGCGCGACGGTGGATCTCTGGAGCTGGACCCGGGCCACGTCTCGCTTGGCGTCGTAAGAGTTGGGCCCGACCCCCCACTGGCCGACCTGGTTATTGATGATGAGCTGGGCGGTGCCGTCCGCGTTGGGCAGCGTCCACAGCGTGTAGGCGCCGGCCGGAAGGGTGGCCGTGCCCAGCGTGATCGGCTGCTGCGTGATGAGGAGCGTCGCCTCGTCGGCGCCGGTGCGCCATACCTCGCCGTACGGCACCAGGCCGCCCCAGATCTTGCGGACCTCGCCGGTCTTGGGGTTCTTGGTGTACGGCCGTCCATACACGATGGTGATGCGGTTGCCGTCAATGACGGTGCTGGTGGTCTCGTGGGGGCTCACCCGCGCCAGTGCCGGCAAGGTGGCTGCGAGGACTACGGCCATGACGGCCAGGAGAGAAAAAAGCTTGCGCATGTCTATCGAATCCAGTCTATTGAAGGTTGGACTCCGCCTTTA
>DASYBA010000251.1:0-5305 GCA_036501005.1 Candidatus Xenobia bacterium
ATCCACCCGACCACGATGAGCGCCAGCACGTTGACCCACAGTATTCCCATGTGAAATCTGTCCTCTAAATGAATTTTACCCAAGTGTTAGGCACTTGCCACGAGACCCCTGCTATTCTCTCGTGCGACCGGCGTCTGGCAGAGATAGCGGCGCACCTGGTACAGGTCTTGCTGGGTCACGCCCCGGGCGCCGAGAAACTTGTCGATGCCGCCGGCTTTGTCCACCTCGTCGTACACCACCTGGATCCAGCTCGGGTCGACTTGTTTCTGCGTCTGCCCCCGCTGCGACAACATGTAGTCGCTGGTGATGACGTCCCGGGGCGTGCCCAGCGTCATCAAGAGGAGCGCCGTCGTAATGCCGGTCCGGTCCTTGCCCGAATAGCAGTGGTACAGGACGGGGTAGTTCTCAGGCTTGGCCAGCGTCGTGAAGAAGCCTTTGATGGTACTGTCCATGGTGAGGAGCAGCTTGCGATAGTCTTCCGCATCTAGATGGAAGTCAGGCACCTCCGCGGGGAGAGAGAGGCGATTGGGGGCCTGGTAACGGTCTGCAGCCTTCTCGGCATCGATCTCTTCTTGGGAACGGAAGTCGATCACGGTGCGGACGGGGATGCCCTTCAGGGTGCTGGTGTCCGCCGGGGTGACATTTTGCAGGGCGTCCGAGCGGAAGATGACGTTCGGACGAATGACGCCGCCCCGGGTGGGAAGGCCGCCCAGTTGACGCGTGTTGTGGGTGCCCTGGAGCTCAAGATCGCGAGGGTTGAGGGGAGGACCCGAGACACGTTGCACAGGGGAAAGGGCTGTCGGTACCCCGCTCGTCACCAGCATGCCCATAGGGTAGCATCCCGAGGGGACGCAAATGTTACCTTTTTGCGCAATTTTTCAGGGGGTTGCCAGCCATGCGGCCATGGCGCCGGCGCCGGCCTGCATGTAGGCCGCCCACTGCCGCTGGATGAAGGCTTTACGGAAGAGCCAGCGCCCTAACCCGCCCAGACGCCCGAGTTGGCTTCGCGGGCTCAACATGAAGCTGTACTGCCAGCGGACGGCCGTGGTCTGTTCGTGGGCCGTGAACCAGAACTCGCCGGTGGCATACTCCAGCGGTTTGGCGAGCGGGTGAGACCAGCCCCACACCTGGTACTTCAGGTACTCGGCCGGGCGGCTTTCGACGATCTCCTCGAAAGCGTGGTTGCCATCGGCCAGCCACACCTGGCGGGCCGATCCCACCTGGCCGAACGGCCGGTCGTTGAGCGACTCTGTGTGGTCGACGGCCGGCAAATCGGCGGTCCCCGGCAGCAAGTCTTCCAGCGGCGAGGCGATGAACTTCTTCCACGTTCCGGGGACGTCCCGAGGGACGCTGAAGGAAACCTCGCACGGCATGGTCTTGGCCTCAGAACGCAGGGGGGGACGATCCACGGTTGGCGGGTTCGACCCAGGGCGGGCTGCTTCCCGCAGGAACACGTACGTATCATGGGAAAGATCGTACGCATGGGCGAAAAGTATACGGCTTCAGGACTGCGCAAGGACATCTACCGGATTCTCGACCAGGTCCTGGAGACGGGCATCCCCGTTGAGGTCGAACGGCGAGGTCAGAAGCTACGGATTGTCCCGGTCAAGCGGAAGAGCAAATTGGATCGTCTGACGCCGCATCCCGATGTGATCATTGGGAATCCCGAAGATCTGGTTCACATGGACTGGAGCCATGAGTGGCGGCCGTAGTCTACCTGGATACCCTCACGGCCGTCAGGTTGTTCGAGGGACGCCCGGCTGGGCTGCCGCCGTACGCTCGCCGATTGATTGAGTCTGGCGAAATCTTGATCAGTCCCATGGCCATCCTGGAAATCGAGTATCTGTTTGAGATTCAGCGAGTTCGCTATTCAGCAGACGCCATTGTCCACTCGCTCCAAGTGGATGCTGGGCTGAGGATCTGCGACCTGCCGTTCGAAGAGGTCGTGTTGGCCGCGCTGAAGGAGGCCTGGACCCGGGATCCTTTTGACCGCATCATCGTGAGCCATGCGGTCGCCCGCAAGGCGCCCCTCATCACCAAGGACCAGACGATTCTCGACCACTGCCCTCTGGCGGTCTGGGACAGCAAGCGATAGTCCGAAAGAAAAATAAGCGCAGGTTTGTGGCCTGCGCTCGACGGGTTGTTGATCGGAGTGCGCTTAGGGAAAGATAGTAGGCCGTGTGGCCTGGGAGTCGGCCCGGTCGCCAGTCCCGAAGGACGGTGCGGCGGGCGTTCGATACGGCTCGTTGCCGTGACATCATCTTACCCGAGGGAGGGGGGCTGCACCATAGACAGCCTGTAAAGCCTTTGTTTCCGGTTGCCGGGCAGATGTGAACGGAGAGGCCTCCTTTAACGCGTTGGTAACAAGACGGCAGGAAACGGCCGGTGCGCAGGGCAATCCCCGGGCTTCATGAAGCGAGCTCTGGGTCTGGTCGTGGCCATTGGCGTGGCGTGGGCGAATGCTCTATGGGGGCAGACTGGGGGACGGTTGGGGGTCACGCTGCACGACGGCAGTGCGACGTTTCGGGTGTGGGCCCAGGATGCCTCGGGCGTGGTGGTGGATGTGGATGGACATCCTCCGGTCGCCATGCGGGCCCAGGGGGCTGACGAGTGGGAGGCCACCCTGCCCGACGTCCGCGCTGGGCAGACCTATGCCTATCGAATCACCCGGGGGGCCACGACCCTGCCGGAGGCGGATCCTGAAGCTTCCGCGCTGGCTAGCGGTCGGTCGGTCATCGTGGCGCCCTGGGCCCCCCCTGCGTCTTTCTCTGAACCATCCTTCAACCGCATGGTCATGTACGAGCTGCACGTCGGATCGTTCACGCCGGCCGGCACGTTCGCCGGGGTAGAGGACAAGCTGCCGTATCTGCAGAGCCTTGGCATCAATGCGGTGGAGCTGATGCCGGTGGTCGAGAACCGGCTCCGACCCGACAATGCCCCTGTCGACTATGACTGGGGGTACGATCCGCTCGACTTCAACGCGGTGAAGGCGGCGTATGGAACCCCGATGGCGCTCGCCCATCTGGTATCGGAATGCCATCGTCACGGCATGGCGGTCATCCTGGATGTGGTATACAACCACGTGACCTGGGGCAGCGTCCTGGATCGTCCGTGGTTCGGTCCCCACAACACGCCGTGGGGGCCCCGCCCCGACTTCAGCAATCCTCACGTGCGAGACGGCATCGTCGAGAACGCCATGCGGTGGCAGCGCGACTATGGCATGGACGGCTTGCGATGGGATTCCGTGGTGAACATGCGGCGCTGGCCGCAAGGCCCGCCCGACAGCGACGGCGCCAGCCTGTTGAAAGCGTTCAACGATCTATGCCATGCGGCTTTGCCCGAACACCTCATGATCGCAGAGGATCTGCAGCACGACCCAGCGGTCATCTCGGATCTGGAATTCGATACGCAATGGGATGAGGCCTACTGGTGGGCCCTGAAGCATGCCCTCGTCGATGGCCAGACCGACGGGATGGCGGATCGTATTGCAGATGGCACCGCCTCAAACCGTGTCATCTATGCGGAAAACCACGACAAGGTCGGGCACCCGAGTGACGGGGAGGTGCGGTTGCCATCCCTGGTCAGCCCCGAGGCGCCCCAGGACCTCCGAGCCACGCAGGTCTCCATGCTGGCCGCGGCCCTGGTGTTGACGTCGCCGGGCATCCCTATGTTGTTCCAGGGCCAGGACACGCTGGACTGGCGCACTTTCGAATTCCACCACCGGGTGCCGGTCGACTGGGATCGGGTACGAACCAAGGCGGGGGCGGTCGACATGTATCGAGACCTGATCCGCTTGCGCCTGAGCCTGGACGGGCTGGCCGGGTCGCAGACCCAGGTCTTCCATCGGGACCCGAACGTGCTGGCATGGCTTCGATCCGACACGCCGGGCACCGAGGTCGTCGTGGTGGCGAACCTGGCGGCGCAAGCTCAGGATGCGACCATCGGCCTGCCCGGGGCGGGTCGCTGGCAGGTGCGATTCGATAGTGCGTTGCGCCGCTACGACGCCCGCCTCAGTCGAGAGACCGACGCCGACGTCGTGCCCCTGGCCCGTCCCCAGGACGGCCTGCCCGCCAGCACCACGGTGCCCCTGCAGCCGTACAGCTTGATGGTGCTGTCTCGCCGCTGACCCCCTACTTGAGCTTGAGTGTCGACTGGATGTCGGCGTACAGGCCGTCGGCCGACCTGGCGTCCCATTGCTTGGTACTGTAGACGTGCTTGCTGGTGATCTTGCGAGCGCTGGTGGTGTAGACGACGACGTCCTGGCCGGGATCCAACTGGTACCCGGGAGGGCCCTGCGGGTCGGCGAGCACCGTTAGCGGTGCGAAAGCCGCATGGTTCTTGGCGGCAAACCCCTCCGCCTGGTTTTCCAGCGCCACTTCGTGATCGGTGCCCGCGGGACCCAGGAAGACGAACCAGCACAGCAGGTTGTCCTTCACGTGGGTGTGCATGTAGCCGTCCAGGCTGCGCAGGAGACGCCCGGTCGGTTCGTCCATGCGACGGGAAAAGACCAGCACGGCGGGATGGTTGAGCACCAGACCGCACACGAAACAGTGCTGCTGGCCCCGGAACGAGCCGGTGACGACGTTGCTGGTAAAGGGTTCCAGGCTCTGGCCGGCCTTCAGGCCGGCCGCCATGTCGGCACGGGCGGCCAGCGACCCGACCAGCAGCATTCCCAGGAGCAGCCATGCTCCACGACTACGCATTAACGGTTTTCCTCCCTAAGATAGACGAGCGTGGCACCCCAGGATAACGCGGGGCACCGCCAGGCAGCCATCGGGCGCGGGCCCGATGGAGAAAGCGAATTCTTCCTTGACCCCATTAGTTCCCGTAAGCCATGCTATAGAGCAGCACGCCGAGCACGAAGAGGGCGACGCTGACGTAGCGCCGGTCGTGCTGCACCGAGAAGGCCACGACCGTCAAGGCGACGCGGAGGACGGGCGTGGCAAACAGGATGGCGAGACCTACCCAGATCAGAAAGGGGCCGTTCCAGCCCGGCATCGGGGGCTCGGCGGGTCGGAAGTGATGGAACCCCCGGATGGGCTCTCGATCCAGAAATATCTTGGCCAGGCCAGCCGCCACGACGACCGACGACAAAGTGACGCCACCCCGCAGGAGCCGGCTGACCATGACTTCGACCTGCTCGTCGGTGAGTTTCACAGGGTTCCTGACATGCCGCGCCAGATCATCTCGACGCCCAGAACGGCTACCACGACGGCGAAGAGAAGGCGCAACTTCTCCGGGCGAGACGTCCCCAGAACGCGGGACCCGAGCCACGACCCCACCAGCACCCCGATGGTGACCGGCG
>DASYBA010000252.1:0-3025 GCA_036501005.1 Candidatus Xenobia bacterium
AGGAGCAGCGCCGTCATCACCACGGGCTTGCGGCGGGGATACATCGCCCCCGCCAGCACCAGCCCCGCCGAGATGGCCGCTGCCGCCAGCAGCGTGTCCAGCGCCATCTGCTGTCCCTTCTCGTAGTGTCCGTTGACCAACGCGTACATGGCCCCGTACGCACTCATGCCCGGCACCAGCGGAATGAGGCCGGGCGCCCCGAAGCACAGCACCGGCATCTTCAGCCGCCGCGCGCAGACCTCTGCCCCCAAGGATACCACCAGCGCCGCCATGAAGTCGCCCGCGGCGGGTGCCCAACCCAGCTTGTCAAACCCTTCCGCCGTGAACCACCCCACGCAGCCCAGCAGGCCGCACGGCAAGAGGCCCGGGCGCGGCACGGTGAACAGCACCCCGGCCGTGGTGGCGCCCAGGAAGCAAAGTACCAGCTCCATCGGCCAGCTCACCAGAACCCCCGCGCCAGGCTCAACGCAGCGGCCACCGCCGCGCCAATGGCCCCGGCCGTCAACAACGCGCTGGCGCCCTGGGCCACCCCCGACAGCAAGTCTCCTCGAATGAGGTTACGCAGCGCCCCCGTCAACGCCATGCCGGGCACCAGCGGCACCGTCACGCCGACGATCAACGCACTCTCGTGCACGTGCAGGACGTGCGCCCCCAGGATCGATACGGCGGTCCCGACGAACGTGGCAAAGAAGATGGCCAGGAACTCTGGCGCCCGCCGCGCCATCCAGTCGTAGACGGCATGCACCACGAACGCGACCACGACGGCCGGCATGAAGTCCGAGTAAGTCCCGCCCAGCAGCAGTGCCCAGCATCCGCTGGAGACGCCGCGAGCCATGGCCAATACCACGGCCGGATATTCACACGACCGCCCCTCCAGGGCGACCAGCGCGTCCAGCGCCTCGAAGCGGTCCATGCGGCGGGCTTCCAGCGCTCGGGAGATCCCGTTGATCATCGCCACCTTCGACAGGTTGAGACCTTCCAGCCGGGCCGACACCACTCGGGTCAGGGTCTGGCCACGCTCGACCAGGCTGAAGTGGATGCCGGTCGGGGTGGCCAGCACGTCGACCGAGGGAATGCCGCAGGCGTGCCCCATGCGGGTCAGCGTCTCCTCCACCCGGGAGATCTCCGAGCCCGACCTGAGGAGCTCCCGCCCGGCCAGCACGAGGACGCGCGCCACTTCCTCCAGCCGGCTTTCGGCAGGCACGGGCTCGATCGCCGGCACGGTCGTCAACATCGCCGCCGATGCTAACGCGCAGGCGACTCCGAGTCAATACCGTCCTACTCTGGGTGCTGCTCACCGGCGCCGCGCGGGCCCAGCCCCCCAGGCTGCTCCTGGGCCGCATGCTGTTCATGGACGTGCGTCTCTCCAGCACGCACACGGTCAGTTGCGCCACCTGCCACGATCCGGAGCGCGCCTTCAGCGGCCACGCCCCCGACGGCCGCCCAGCCCCCAGCCTCTTCAACCTGGACCGCTCTCCCGTCGGGCCGCTCCGCAAGGAGCTCCACCTCACGTCTCTTCCTCCTGACGTCGCCCACCTACCCGAGTACCAGGAAGCCTATCAAACGGCCTATGGCGGCCCGCCCACCTGGGCCCGCACCGTCGACGCCCTGTCCGCCTTCCTGCGCTCCCTGCACTCCACCGACGCGCCCTATGACCGCGGCGTGCGCGGCCCCGGCTGGCACCTGTTCCAGCAGTCCTGTATCGGCTGCCATCAAGTCGCCTCGCTGAGGAACATCGAGCTCATCGACCCGGCGCTGCGTCTCCACACGCCGCTTCCCTCCACCCAGGTCGCCCAGCTCAAGGCTTTTCTGCGCACCCTGACCGGCCAGCATGCCCGCCGCCTGGCTCAGCATCTAGACGAGCTCTAACCTATCGGACGAGCTGGCGCCCGTCGAGGCTGAGACGGGCCGACTGGCCTGAGTTGATGGGCTCCTGGGAGTTGCCCAGCCGAACGTTGGCCGAGCCCATGGAGCAGGACAGCACGATCTTGGGGTCGGTGCCATGCCCGGTGAGGTCGATGTCGAACTCGCTGAGGGGTTGCAGCGTCACGACGGTGCCGGGCGGCAGGTGCAGGCTGACGGTATCGTGCGAGGACGTGTGGATCTTCACCACGCCTCCGAACACCATGACCGACAAATGGTGGTCTTCCAGGCCATAGTTCTTGATCTGGGCGTGCGACTGCAGCACCAGCCGACTCTTGGAACCAAACTCCAGCGTCGCTTCTTCACCGGTCATCATGAGGAGGGCGCCCGGCGCCACTGTGTCGACTGGGTTCCAACGAGGTTCGCCAGCCTTGCGATGGTCGTTCTGGGCCTTGACATGCCCGGCCGATACCCGCAGCCAGCCATCGGACACCGGCAATAGCTTGGCCCCCACCGTGCGAAAGCTCAGCGCGCCGACCACCGCGACGGCTACCAGGACCGCAACCACCTTGCGACGACCGGGCAGCAGGGCGTCCAGCAGGCTCTCCGGCTCGGCTCTGGGTTCCTCGGCGGGACCTGGGGGGGCGTTCGGATCCAGCGAGATGGGCGACGGGACCTCGGTTGAGAACATGCGGGTCGTCTGCGCCCGGTACTGGACGTTGTCGACGGCCGGCGGGGATGGCGCGAGCTGGTTTCGCATGTCCTGAGCAAAAGGCCATACCGCGGCCAGCATGTCCTCTGCACTGGGCGGGCGATCGCCGGGCTTGAACGCCAGTCCTTGGACGATGAGCTTGGCAAGATCGCTGGCCAGGTGCGGCCGCGCCTCCCGCAGGGCAGCCAGATGCGCTCGACCCACCTGCGGACTGTTGATGATGGGGGTATGGCCCGTCGCCATCCAGAAGGCAATGGCCGACACCGAGAAGATGTCGGTGCTGGGCAGCGTGTTCGTCGAGGTGAGCCGCTCCGGAGCGATGAAGCACGCGGTGGGAAGCTGGGCCAGCATGCCGGTCGCCACTTCGGGGAAGATATCCTCGAAGATGCCGTAGTCGACGATGACGAGCTTTTCGTTGTCGACGACGATGTCGGACGGGTCGAGATAGCC
>DASYBA010000253.1:0-2664 GCA_036501005.1 Candidatus Xenobia bacterium
ACCTGCGCAACAAGCTGGATCGAGACCGGCCCATCATCCACACGGTGCGGCGGGTCGGCTACATGCTGGGCCCATGAGAACCCGACTCACCCTGCTCTTCCTGGCTGCCCAGGCCATTCTGCTGGTCGTCGTCACCGCGGGACTGCTGTGGTGGTCCCAGGCCCAGGCCGAGCTGCACGCTCGCAACGCCCTGGACGCCACCGCCGGCCGTTTGGTGCACGACGCAGAAGGGGACAACCTGCAAGATTCCCTCGATGAAGAGCTCGTTGCCATGCGACAGGACCAGCTCTCCCTCCAGGTCTGGAACGCCCAAGGCCAGACCGTGCTGCACTCTGGGCCTCCGCCCGGCGCCGACGTGCGCACCTTGACCTTCCCGCTGGCCGGCCGACGGGCCCGTCTCGTCTTCCCGTGGGACGCGACCCGGCTGCATCATGAGGCGGGCCTGCTCCTCCTGGTGGACCTCATCTTTCTCATCACCGGCGGCCTGGGCGCCTGGCTCCTGGTCGGGCGATGCCTGGCCCCCCTGCAGGAGACCATGAAGCTGCGGGGCAGGTTCTACGCCGCCGCTTCGCACGAGCTGAGAACCCCGTTGCAGGCGCTGTCCGGCCATCTGGAGCTCAGCCTGTCTCGTCCGCGCAGCCCCGAAGCCTACGAAAAAGCCCTGCGGGAAGCCCAGCGCCAGACCGAACGCCTCACTGCACTGGTGCGCGACCTGCTCCTGTTGACGTCTATCGAGAGCCAGCCGCCCCCGCCCCCCGCCACGGTCGATCTGGAGGAGGTCTGCAGCCAGGTGCTGAGGGCACTCCAACCCCTGGTCGACGAGCGCCATCTGCATGTTTCGCTAGACGCCAAGGGCAGTATCCAGTCCCCTCCCAGCCATATCGAAATGCTCGTCCGCAACCTGGTCGAGAACGCGGTTCGATACGCTAAAGAAGGCGGCCAGGTCACAGTATCGGCCGGCGACTCCCTGCGGGTCTTCAACGAGTGCACGCCCACCCCCGAGACGGCCGGGCTGGGGCTGGCCATCTGCCACGCGCTGGCTCGGACCAACGGCTGGCAGCTCACGCTGGAACCTCGTGAACAAGGCATGGCTGCGGTGGTCCGCTTCGCATGAAAGGGCTCTGTCTGTGGCTGGGCCTCTCCGCCGTAGCCGTCGCGCAACCCTGGACCCTGCCCCAGGCCGAAGCCAACGCGCTGTCGTCCAACCCGTCGGCCGGCAGCGCCCGCCAGCAGGTCCGGCAGGCCCAGGCCAGAGTGCAGGAGGCCCAGGCCGGCCTGCACCCCCAGCTCACCTTCACCACGCAGCTCGGCGGCTCCAGCGCCGACGTGCTGCAACCGCCACCACCCTACGAGACGTTCTACACCTTCAGCAACAGCCTCAACCTGACGATTCCCGTCGGCTCCCGACCGGGGCTTCTGGTCGCGCAAGCCGAGTCGCAACTGGCCGCCACCCAGGCCCAGAGCCAATCGGCTCGCCGCACCCTGGTCGGCCAGGTGGTGACCGCGTATTTCAACATCCTCAAAGACGCTGCACTCCTCGAGGTCGCTCGGGAGACGGAGGCGGAAGCCCGCCGGCAACTAGACGATGCGCAGAAACGCCAGCGGGCCGGCGACGTTCCCGAGCTGGACGTCATCAAGGCGCAGGTGCCCGTCACGACGGCTGAAGCCACCGTGCTGACGGCCGCCAACACCCTCCACGTTGCCCAGATTACGTTCAACGATCTGATGGGGCAAAACGCTGCAGATGTCCCGACGCTACAAGACGTCGCCCTGGGCCAGGTGCCGTGGCCCCTCGAAGAGGCCCAGAAAATCGCCCTGGCCCGCTCGCCCGAAGTCACGGCGGCGCAAGCCAACGTGCAGGCCGATGCAGCCGCCCTCGCCTCGGCTCGCCATTACCACACGCCCACGCTCACGGTGTCGGCCACCGACCTCCGCTCCAGTGACGTCACTGCCTTCAGCCGGGAGGATACCGTGCAGGCGCAGGCCGTCTTTCCCGTATCGGACGCCGGGCTGGGCAAGGCGCAGGTGCGGGAGGCCGAGGCCGCGCTCGAGGGGGCCCGCTTCGGGTTGGCGACCGCCCGCAAGGCTGCTCTATTGAATAGCGGCACGGCGTGGGCCAATGCCCAGACGCTGCTGGCCCAGGTCGACGTCGCCCGGACCGCCCAGACCACGGCCCAGATCAGCTACGAAAAGACTCGGGAGGGGTACCAGAACGGCCTCTTTCCCCTCACCGACGTGCTGGCGGCGGCGTCGACGCTGACCCAGGCCCGTCTCAACTATATTGCGGCCCGCTACGACGCGGCCGCGGCCGTCGAAACCTTGCGCCTGCAGGTGGAGGGCAATCCATGAAACGGTGGCTTATCCTGGCGCTACTATTGACGGGCTGTCACGGTGGGCACCCGGAGCCGGAAGCCTCCAGCTCCGCCATGCCGAGCGTCACCGTCAGCACGGTGCACTACGGCAGTATCGAACAGCTCGTGCCCGTCACCGGCACGCTGGTGCCGCCCCGCGATCGGCAAGCCACCATCAGCCCCCCGGTGGCAGGGGTCCTGGCCCGACTCGATATTCACCTCGGACAGCACGTGCGGCGAGGACAGGTCATCGCCCAGCTCAATACTGCCGCCGTGGAGGGACAGATCCGCCAGGCTCGGGCCGCCCTTTCCC
>DASYBA010000254.1:0-3105 GCA_036501005.1 Candidatus Xenobia bacterium
CGCCGCATCGTCGAAGTGGGGCGAGAGGACCACGAGTCGCGTCAGCTCCTCTCGGTCCACCACACCCCATGTCAGGTCGGCAATGGCCACCTGGCCTCCCATCGTCGGCCGCCGCGCAGCAGACCGTAGCCGCACGGCGGAAGTGTGCGTCGGACGCGAGACGGGGTGGTCGGGCCGGCTGTCCTGAAGCGGGCCTCTGCTTGATTCTGGCGGATCAGCTCTTGGCGCTGGCCTGGTTCAGGTTTACGGCGGCGCGAACGAGAGTCTTGAACGCCTTCTCGTCTATCTTCTCGCCCTCGTGGAAGTCGATGGCACGCCTCGTGTTCCCGCCAAGGCTGGAGTTGAAGAGTCCTGACGGATCCTTGAGAGCCGCCCCTTTGGCGAAGGTCATCTTCACGACCTTCTTGTATGTCTCGCCTGTGCAGATCATTCCGTCGTGATACCACGTCGGAACCCCTCTCCACTTCCACTCCTCGACGACTTCGGGATCGGCCTCCCTCATCAAACTACGGAGCCGGCTGAGCATCTCGCCCCGCCAGTCGCCCAGCTCCTTGATTCTCGCGTCGATCAGCTGAGAAGGAGACTTGCTCTTCGCCGACGTGCTCTTCTCCATGCCGTTTCTCTTCCTTGGTCCCGACGCTTCGATACGGGGGCATCCCCAGCGTGCCGACTCTACCTGGAGCTGGGTCAGTCGGATCGACGAGGGTTTTACCTTGCAACCATCAGTATCGGCGACGGCCGTTGCTGGTCATGTCGCCCTCGGACCTCGCCCCCGGCCTCGCTGGTGTCGACGAATCGCCCGGCCCACCGAATGCCGTCGCTACTTCGACGGACGGAACCGGGCTTCGCGTGCACCGTCTGGGCGACGCCCGTGACTCCATATGCTCGCTCGAATACGCGGTCGTGTGGAGAGGGGGGGCTTCACTCACGTTCGATGGAGGCACGATGAGCTCAACGACCGCCACCCAGCGGCCAGCCAGGGAACAGGTTTCTGACGGGGAGGCCAATCACGCCCGACGCTGGTGGATCCTCGCCGTGCTGGGGATCGCCCAGCTGATGGTCATCCTCGACAACACCATCGTCAACATCGCCCTCCCCACCGCCCAGCACGCCCTCAACTTCTCCAACGCCGACCGGCAATGGATCGTGACCGCCTATTCGCTGGCCTTCGGCAGTCTGCTGCTCCTCGGGGGCCGTATCGGGGACATCATCGGGCGCAAACGCGCCTTGCTCATCGCCCTGGTCGGCTTCGCCGGTGCTTCGGCGTTGGGGGGTGCTTCGGTCAGCTTCCCCATGCTGGTCATTGCCCGCAGCGTCCAAGGGGCCTTCGGGGCGCTGCTGGCCCCATCGGTTCTTGCCCTCCTGACCACCACCTTCACCAACCCGACGGAGCGAGGAAAGGCATTTGCCATTTACGGCGGCATCGCCGGAGCCGGAGGGGCCCTCGGGCTCCTGCTCGGGGGCATCCTCACCTCGTACGCCTCGTGGCGGTGGACCCTGTTCGTCAATCTCGCCTTCGCTGCCGTTGCCGCGGTCGGTGCCCTGCTGTGGCTGAAGAACGACAAGGCAGCCGACCGTGACCCCCTTGACTTCACCGGGTTGTTCCTGGTCACCGGTGGGCTGTTCTGCCTGGTCTACGGCTTCTCGCACGCCGAGACCACCGCGTGGAGCAATCCGTACACCATCGGGTTCCTCGTCCTTGGCCTCGTGCTGCTGTCCGTCTTCGCCTTTGTCGAGACCCGGAAGCGCTACCCGCTGTTGCCGCCCCGGGTCGTGCAGAACCGGACGCGTGGCGGCTCGATGCTGGCCATGTTGTTCGCCAGTGCCGGCATCTTCGGCGTCTTCCTCTTCCTTACCTACTACCTGCAGGGCACCCTGGGGTTCAGCCCGGTGAAGACCGGTTTCGCCTTCCTCCCGATGGTTGCCGCGCTGGCCACCACCGCCCAGGTGTCCAACCGGGTGTTGCTGCCGAGGGTCGGGCCCAGGATCATCCTCCCGATCGGCCTGCTCATCGACGCCGTGGCCATGTACCTGCTCCACCTGGTCGGGCTGCACAGCTCGTACGCCAGCCATGTGCTCCCGTTCATCATCCTGTTGGGCGTGGGTTTCGGGCTCAGCCTGGCACCCTCCTTCAGTACCGGCACCCTCGGACTGCGACCTCATGACGCCGGCGTGGGGTCGGCCGCCCTCAACACCAGCCAGCAGGTCGGCGGCTCTATCGGCACGGCCCTGCTCAACACGTTGGCGGCCGGTGCCGTTACGTCCTACCTGGTCGGCCGGGCGGCGAACCCGGCCAACCTGAAGGCAGCCGCACTGCACAGCTACACGACCGCATTCCTCTGGTCGTCCCTCATCTTCGTGGTCGGAGCCGTGGCGGCCGCGCTCGTGCTCCGGTGGGGGAACCTCGGGGTGCTGGCGAGGGATCCTGAGGGGGACCAACCAACGGCCCAACCCGCCTGACCGCCTCGTTTCGTGTGCTCGTGCGCGCATGCGTAGGCAAGGGGAGAGCAGGAACTCATCGAACCTCGTCTCAGCGGTCTTGGAAGGTCTGCCGAGAAGGCAAGGCGGGGCACACAGAACGGCCCCAAAACCGCCGCGCACCGGGCCGCCCAGGCACGACGGCGCCAACCCCCGCCGCCACGGGGACTGACGGCCGCCACGGTGCTGGCGCCCACCCGAGCGGGGAGGGGCGGGGCGGAGGGGCGAGGGAGAGAGGGCCTCGGGGGACGGGAAAGAGCCGCGTGGGGGTTGGGGGTTGAGGCGGGGGTGGAGATCGTGCACCTGGCACTGCCAGAGCGGTATCCGGCATCTCCCGTCGTGCGCATTTCTGCACCGGTCGCTCCATCCACGGCACGGTCGTACTCTGAGACGATGACAGGGCCTCATGAGTCGAACGAAAAGCTATGGGGAACGCCGCCGGGCGATCCGGGCGTTGACATGAACATGTCCGTTCTGTTGCTGGAAACTCAGGACTTCCAGGTGCGGGTGGACCGAGTAACCGTGCATGCAGGCGGCATCACGCTACCCATAAGCGGTCATGGGAAAGGGACTTGGCCTGGACAGGAAGCGGAGAAAGGGCGAAAGGAAGGGATTGACGTATCGGTC
>DASYBA010000255.1:0-2030 GCA_036501005.1 Candidatus Xenobia bacterium
AGCCGAGGTCCTGGATGGTCGGGATCTTGTTCCCCACCGCCCGGAAGACCAGGTTGAGCCCATTCTTCTGGAAGAAGGCGTTGGATCGAAAGCGACGTGTGCTGCCGGTCGTCACGTCCTCCATCTCATAGATGAAGTCGACACTAGCCTCTTCGAAGAGCTCGTCCTGATGTTTGGGGCTCAGGATCTCCAGCGCCACGTTGCGGACGTAGTCCGCGTCGAAAGCCTGGTACGGCAACGGTTCCAGCTCGCCGTGGAGGCGGACCATGGGGGCACAACCGGCCGGAATGTGCAAATCGGAGCCGCCCAGTTGCAGCAACTCGGCCAGAAAGGTATCAACAGTCTTCATCAGGTGTCCTCAGGCTGTCTAGGGGGGAGTCCTTTGACGTTCGCCGAGGGTACCTCGGCGGAGGTTGGAGGTGCACACTTCGGGGTCGTTTTTGACGGGCCCTTCAGATGTTTCCCAGCACCATGACGATCTGCTTGGTGCCGGCGACGTTGGACTTGACCGCCAGTCCGACCGCGTTGTAGCGCTGGGCTTGCTGGCTCATGAAGGGCAGGAACTGCTCTTCCAGATCGGGCTGCCAGTCTGCGAACGTCCAGGTGCCCGGCACCATGGCGACCAGCACGGTGCGGCTGCCTCGCTGCTGCGACTGCAGCATGCTGCCCGTCAGGCTGCGGGCCCGGGCACTCAGCTTGCTGTCGACCACGTAGACGTTGCCCAGCTTGCGGATCAGTTCGTCCTTGAGCCCCTGCTCGAAGGTCGCATCGAAGACGCCCTGCTGCAGCGTGGCTGGCGTCAGCGTGGCATAGTTGACCTGCGGCAGGGGCAGGGGATCGGTCCCTTCGGTGTAGTGCCCCATCTGAGTGCCGCGGGGGGCACCGGGCCGCCCGCTGCCGGGGATGTCCATGGAGGGGGCCATGGCCGGAGCAGGATAGGCGGCGGCCGGCGGCGGCGCATAGGGCGATCCGGGGACGGTCATGTTGGGCGGTGGGACGGGTTGCGCCGCCACCGCGATGTGCTGCTGCTCCAGCCAGGCGACGGCATTGTTGTACCGGTCGACCGCCCGGGGATGGTTGGGAAAGACCCTCAGGCCTTGCTTCTGCATCGTTTCGAACATGCGGAAGACGGCCAGGGCCCCATTGGGATCGTAGCCAGCCTGTTGCATCAAGGCCATGCCGTGCAGGTCGGCCTCGGTCTCCAGGTGGCGGGAAAAGCCGGAGTTGAACAACTGATGGGTGGCGGCGGCCCCCAACTGTTCGAGCAAGGTTCCCCGCCGCACTACGAAGCCGAGCACGACGGCTGAGCCGAGCGCCGTCTCAATCTTGTGATCGGCGTCGTGGGTCTCGACGTGAGAGATTTCGTGGGCCTCCACGAAGGCCAGGGCATTGGGATCGTTCTGGACGTGCCGAAGCAGGTTGCTGTACAGCACGACCCGGCCGTCCGGGAGGGAATAGGCGTTCACCTCGCGGCTCTGCACGACCTCGAGGCGGTAGCGAATCTCATGGCGTTGGGCGTACGGCAGAAGAGACTGGAAGATCTGGGCGGCCCTCTGCTCAGGTGGGATGGCCTGGATGGGCCCGTATTGCGCTTCGAGCTGTCTGGCCATGTCGTCGGAGACCACCTGCCGCTGCTGGGGCGAGACGTCGGCCCACGCCAGCCCTAGACTCATGAGCACCCCCAGAAACACCAACCAACCCGACTTCCGCATGAGCGAACCTCCTATCCAGCCTCTCCGCTTCTGCCCGTGACCAAGGATTCCCCCGGCGGGGCGCAGAATTGGGCGGCCCCTATGGAATCGGTCACCGATCCTGGTATCTTGCCGGCCGCTGAGAAGGTCATCGCGGAGGCCAGCCACGTCCGCATCGTCGACGCGGAAATCGAGACCCACGCCCGCGGCTGGACGAAGGACGGGTTCAGCGTGCCCACCTGGAACCGCGATCTGCACTATCACGACGGCACGGAGCGCACCGTCAACTACGTGCTGGTGCTGGATGCGCTCAACTTCTCGTTCTGGCCCAACCCGGGC
>DASYBA010000256.1:0-4093 GCA_036501005.1 Candidatus Xenobia bacterium
TGTCGAATGTCCTCGGTGGGCGAGCTGGCGATGCTCGCCATCAGCCCCATGGCCGTCTGCACGGGAGTGCTCGGCCCCTGGCCGGCCAGCTTCTTGTCGATATCGGCCTCGTTGACCTCGCCCCAGCCGCCGTCATCCTGCTGTGACCGGGTCAGGAAGTCTCGCAACTTGACCATGCACGGGTCGTGTGGGCTGACGCCCTGCAACCTCAAGCCCGGGGCCACGAAGGCCGGACTGCACATGTACCCCGCCATCCAGCGGGACCACCAACTGCCATTGCTGCTCTGCGACTTGATCAGATAGGCCTGCATGCGGTCCGCGGCGTGGTCGGCTCGCGTCTGCAAGGCGGGATCGAGAACGCCCGCTCGCCTCTCGCTGACCAGCAAGTCGAGGATCCGACCGCTGACGTCGGTCGATGAGGCATCGAACATGGCGGCTTCAAACGTCGAGGGCGTTCGCCGCCCGAAGCGCCAGAGCGTGTTGCCCCAACCGTTCATGCCGCCGTCGTGCAACTGGCCGGTCAGCAAGGTTTCGGTCGCCTGCTGCAGTGCCGCCTTGATGCGCGGCTTCTGCGCCGGGCCGGCCGTGGCATAGGCCTGGGTCAGGAACTGGCAGACCGCACCGGTGCTGTCCTTGTCACCAAAATGTTCGCTATCGGCCCCGAAGGCCCACATGCCGTCCTGGTCCTGATGGTCCAACAGGCTATCGATCATCTTGGCCAGCTTGGGGTGGCTGGCCGGCACGCCCTTGTAGAGGAAAAGCTGACCTGCGCAAGCCGTATCCCACACCTCGGCGGCGACGAAGTTCCGCTCGGACTCGCCCTGGGCATTGGTCCGCTGCAGGCTTTCGATGAAGCCCACGCTCCGCTGCATGGCCGGATCCTGAAGGGCCACGCCCCGCTGCTTCAAGGCTGCCATGTTCAGCGCCGTCGCCAGGGCGATGTACCAGCCCCCGTCTCGGCACTGCTGCCGCGAGATGTCCTCTTGCAGGCTCTGCAGCGCTTGCCCCGGTTTGCCGTCCAGATGCAGCAGCTTGAGGATGCGGTCCTCGGCGCAGTGGGCAGGCCGGTCTTTGTCAATGGTGTAGCTCAGAATCCCGACACTGGGCAGCAACAGACTCGCTGGCAGGCTCAACTGGGCGGCCAGCTTGGACCCCAGCCGACCGTGCTCCAGCCAGTTGAGCAGGTTGGGATGAGCCGTCGGCACGATGGGCGGGGAGAGTCTCGGTGCATCGGGCCGACAGGTGTCGTGCAGCACCTGGTAGACCCCTCGCAACATGCCAGGGTCTGCCGACGGGGCGTCAGACTTCACATAGGACTCCGCCAGGTGGCGGGTCTTTTGCAGAGACTTGAGGAACGCGGGGTCCTGCTGAATGTCCGGATTGCGGCCGGCCATGTCGATGGCCAATAGCACCAGAGACGTGATGTCCTTGGAAGGCGGGGCCCCGGGGTAGGGTGAGAAGCTGCCGTCCGGATGCTGCTGTCCCATGATGGTGGCAAAACCGGCCTTGTCGTCCTTGAAGAACTGGGCGCCCTCTACCCCGACAAAGTTGAGGGCTGCACTGGTAGCTGCGGCGGGAAACGGCCCCATGTTGTAGAGGGTCCGGTAGAACCCGTCGGCATCGCCCTGGGCGAACATCTGCCCGACACTCTTGTCGGTCAAGGCCTTCACGTCGGCGGGGCGGGGCATCAGGGCTGGACGGGTGACCGCCTCCGCGCGTGTGTCCAGGCTTTGGGGGGCTTGCTGGCGAGGCCGCACTGGGTGCTGCCGCCCCCGGATGGCGTCGAGAACCTGCATGGACTGATTGTACACCAGGCAACGCCGAGAGTGGTTGCGAAAGTCTAACAGGGCCTTTAACGGATTGTTAGCGGCGGACGGGCTGACGGGCCTCTTCCAGGACCTGCCGCAGGTACGCGCCGTAGCTCGACTTGTCGTATTCAGCGGCCAGTCTGGCAAGCTGTGCAGCGTCGATGAAGCCGCGCTGGAAGGCGATCTCTTCGATGCACGCCACCTTCACGCCCTGACGCAGCTCCAGCGTCTGGACAAACTGAGACGAGGAGAGAAGCGAGTCGTAGGTGCCCGTATCGAGCCACGCGACCCCTCGGCCCATGGCGGTGACCTTGAGCTTGCCCTGTCGCAGGTAGGTCAGGTTGAGGTCGGTGATCTCCAGTTCACCCCGGGCCGATGGCTTCAAGGCTTTGGCGACGTCCACCACGGTTCGGTCGTAGAAGTAGAGCCCGGTGACCGCCCATGAACTTTTGGGCTGCTTGGGCTTCTCTTCCAAGGAACGGGCGTTGCCGTCACCGTCGAACTCCACCACGCCATAGCGCTCCGGGTCGTTGACGTGGTAGGCAAACACGTGGGCACCGTCGGTCAGGGTGGCCGCTTCCTGCAGGTCGCGGCTGAGGTTGTGCCCGTAGAAGAGGTTGTCGCCCAGGATGAGGCAGGTGGGTTCGGCCTTGATGAAGTCGTCCCCGATGATGAACGCCTCGGCAATGCCGTTGGGGTGGGCCTGCTCCCGATAGGAAAAGTTGAGCCCCAGTTGCTGCCCGTCGCTCAGCAGCGTGCGAATCAGGGGCAGGTCCCGGGGGGTGCTGATGATGAGGATGTCCCGGATGCCGGCCAGCATGAGGATGGAGAGCGGGTAGTAGATGGTCGGCTTGTCGTAGACAGGGAGAAGCTGCTTGCTGATGCAGCGCGTGACCGGGTAGAGCCGGGTGCCGCTGCCGCCCGCGAGGATGATGCCCTTCATAGAACCTTGGCGCCCTCCCGGGAAAGCCCGGCCACCACCTCACGATGCCCCAGGACGGTCTCGCACCAGGCCTGGTGGGCGACGTACCACTCCACGGTCGAGGCCATGCCCGCTTCCACTTCGTGGCGGCGCTTGAAGCCGAGCTCTTTTTGCGCGTGGGTGTCGTCGATGGCGTAGCGGCGATCGTGGCCCAGGCGGTCGGTCACATACGTGATAGCGGAGGCGTGCGGCTTGCCGTCACTGCGGGGACGGAGACGGTCCAGGGTCTGGCAGATGAGCTTGACCAGGTCCAGGTTGTTGCGCTCGGCGTTGCCGCCAAAGCAGTAGCACTCGCCCAAGCGGCCCTGGCGGAGAGCGAGGAAGATGCCCTCCACGTGGTCTTCGACGTGGATCCAGTCCCGCACGTTGCCGCCGTCGCCGTAGACGGGGAGCGGCTTGTCGCGCAGGGCGCAGGCGATCATGTGGGGGATGAGCTTCTCCGGGTATTGGCGAGGGCCGTAATTGTTGGAGCAGTGCGTCGTCACGACGGGCAAGCCGTAGGTGTGATGCCAGGCGCGGACGAGGTGATCGGCGGCCGCTTTGGAGGCCGAGTAGGGAGAGTTGGGCGTAATGGGACTTTCCTCGTGAAATTTTCCAGTGGCTCCGAGGCTCCCGAAAACCTCGTCGGTGGAGACCTGCAGGTAGCGGAAGGTCGGCTTCTTTTGGAAATGCTGCAAGGCCGCGTTGAGCAGGGTGAAGGTACCGACGATGTTGGTGTTGATGAAACCCGACGGCTCGCTGATGGAGCGGTCGACGTGCGATTCGGCGGCGAAGTTGACCAGTTCGTCGACCTGGTGCTGCTGGAGGAGGTCGAGCACGAGGCGGCCGTCGCAGATGTTGCCCTCGATGAGTTCCAGCGCGCCCTTGACGTGGGCGAGGTTCTCGCGATGGCCGGCATACGTGAGACAATCCAGCACGACGACCTGGTCGCCTTCCCTCACCGCCCGCTCGACGAAGTGGCTGCCGATAAAGCCCGCTCCGCCCGTCACCAACAAGGTCCGCATGTCTGTCTCCTCCGTGTGTTTTGCCGTGCAGTCTAGCAGATGTACCCGGCCGGGTACAAGGGAGGATTCGGCCTGGACGGCTGGGTTCCCGCGGCGTCGGCCCGGTCGTGCTCGCGCTACGCGGGGACCCGCCGAGGCCAAAGCGCGCCAACGGCGGCCCCCAGATACATCACCATGGCCAGGTAGTATAGGCTATGATACCCCAGATACATGGCGTTGTATTCGAGCAGGCCACCGAGCATGGCCCCGAACAGATTGGCCGCCAGGACTCCGCTAGTGTTCCCGCTCCGTTTCAATAC
>DASYBA010000257.1:0-2344 GCA_036501005.1 Candidatus Xenobia bacterium
ACTGAACGTGACGTCGTTACCCATATCTATATAACCTCCCTGCAATATTCGCTAAGCGCAGGGGCATGGTAACCTGGACATTTGAACATGGTTCGGTCGAGCGTGGACTGCAATCTTGCCGAAAGATGAACGGATTATGAACGAGGCCGAGAGGTCGCACCACGGCTGAGCTCGAGACCCGAAGCTTGAGTGCGACTCAAGATCGGGAGGGCACGCCCAGGCGGGAGAACCAGAGGTCAAGCCGATCCTCTGAAACGGGAGGTTCCGCCGCCACCCCCACGTAGCCGTCCGGGCGCACCAGCAGGAGGGAGGGCGACACGGCCCCGTAGCACTCCTGCAGGACGGGGCCCGCCGCGATGACCCCCACCTTCCAACGCCGGGCGAGCGCCTCGACCTGGCTTGTGTCGGCGCCGAAGCTGAGCAGGGTGAACCCGTCATCCCGCCAGGCTTGGAAGAGCCGGCGCCCGTCCGGAAGCGGTCCGTCGGGGGCTCGGTCGCCGGCCCGTACCCGACCGCCAAACCGCGTGGTCTGACCGTTCACCGGGCTGCCCCGGTAGCTGATGCTGAGTTCCGACAGGGCGTAGCTGAGGCGCTGTTGGAAAAACCCTCGGCCGAAAAATTCTTGCAGCACCCGGTTGCGAATCGCGCGGGCCACGGGATGGCGCAGACTGGCCATCGACGCCATGGCGCCGGTGGCCCCAATCACCTGGCGGCCGACCCGGTGGCGTTCCAGCGTATAGCTGTCCAGCAGTTGGCTGTACGGCTCCGGGCTGCGCGCCAGCTTCCAGGCCAGGTTGAAGGCGTCTTGCATGCCGGTGTTCATGCCTTGCCCGCCGGCCGGACTGTGGATGTGCGCGGCATCGCCCGCCAGAAAGACCCGCCCGCATCGATAGCTGGCCACCTGGCGCTCTTGCACGGCAAAGCGTGAGATCCACGATGGGTCGGCCAGTCGCAGGCCGCCCGGGCCTCGCTCGTCGGTCAGCCGTTGCAGGCCTTCCAGCGTGGCTTCTGGCTCGGCGGTGTCGGCCACCACTCGAATGCCCCCACCGGGCAGCGGAAAGAGCAGCAGCATGCCGGCCGGGCTGGTGTAAATGCGGCCCTCCTTGAGGTCCAGCCCCGGCACGGTGACGTCGGCCAGGTGGAAGCCCAGGTCGACGGCCCGCCCATCGAAGGGCATGGCCAACTGGTGGCGCACGGTGCTGTGCGCGCCGTCACATCCAACCAGCCAGGGCGTGGTCGCGGTCTCCTCCCGATGGCCGTGCTGCAGCTTGACGACGACGCCGGCGGAGTTTTGCTGAAAGCGGGTGCAGGTCACGCCTCGCTCGATTCGGCCCCCGAGCCGCAAGAAATGTTCCAGCAGCAGCCGCTCCGTGTCGCATTGCGGCAGGCTCAAGGTGAAGGGAAAGGGGGTCTGCAGGCCATGCATGGGCACGTGCGTCAGCTTGCGGCGGCCGGCGAAGAGGTGCACGCCGTCCATCTCGACCCCCGCTGCCGTGAACGCCTGCGCCAGGCCGAGACCGTCGAGCAGCTCCAGGGTGCGAGGCCAGATGACGATCGCTTTCGAATAGGGCGATGGTTGCTCGGCCTGATCGACGACGCGGCAAGGCACCCCGTAGCGGAGCAGCTCAATGGCCATGGTCAACCCGACCGGACCTGCTCCCACCACTAGCGCGTCGCTCACGGCGGGCTCCTTCCACCGCTTATCCACTCGTCCCTGCGGATTGTGTGGATAAGCGCGGTGCGGGGGGTGGGGACGGGATCGCGAGTGCGGAAAACCATCCACCATCTATCAGCAGGCAGGCCCCTCCCAGCCGATCACGGAACAGAGCCGAATGAGCCTTCAGGCCCCTGACACCGAAGAGTTTCTCGAGGCCTTGCCGTACCGCTGGAGCCGCAGCCTGTTGTGGGCCTTCCTGGCGCTCATCCTCGCCCTGGGCGGGTGGGCCGCGACGGCCCGGGTCAACGTCAGCGTGTCCGGCCGAGGCTGGTTGGTGCCAGCCGACGCCATGCCGTGGGTGCTTTCCCCCTCCAGTGGCCAGGTCGAGGGGGTGCGGGTACGGCCCGGCGACAAGGTGCCGGCCGGTGAAACGATCCTGGAAGTGGGCCAGGAGTCGGTGTCTCTGCCCCAACCCGGCTACATCATGGCCATCCGCTCGGTGGCGGGCAGTCAGGTATCGCAGGGCGATCCGCTTATCGAATACTGCACGGAGGATGCGCAGTTCGCCTTCGAGGCCCTGGTGGCCAATCAAGACGTGGGGCGAGTGAGTCTGGGTCAGGCGGCTTTCATCCACCTGGACGCTTTTCCGGTCGAGCAGTTCGGATCGATTCCCGCCCAGGTGATCAG
>DASYBA010000258.1:0-7786 GCA_036501005.1 Candidatus Xenobia bacterium
GGCTCCGCCCCCCATCCGCTTCGCTGGGGGCCCCCCGGCCTCGCTCTGCCGGAAGCTTGAGCGATGGCGAAACCTCGACTGTGCGGGGGCTCGGGAAGTAATTTCTTAACACGGCTTGGCGGTGCGGTCACGGCGGTTTGACACGACCGTGACGTTGCGGGCGTAATCTAAGGTCGAGCGAAGGGTAACGCCGACGTTCAAGCAGTGGTCATCTTCTTGAAGGCCCCCTCCTGGATATGATAAATGAACACCTGGCAAAATGCCAGGTGATTTTTTTTTGACGCCGCTCCTGTTGCTCTCTCCCCGCCACCGCGAGGACCCCATTGAAGTGAGGGCCAACAGAACGATGATCCGGTCCTGATATCGGACGTGGTATCCTTTGTGTCGAAGTTCCGCTGTTTCGAGTTGGATGGACGGTGCACGCGACTTCATTGTAGGCCCGGCGACGGGCTTTGGAGACTGCTGCCGATCCGACCGAGCTCGCTGAGGCGACGGCGTTTGTCGAACGGGTTGTCACGGAGAGGCGGACGCGAAAAGAGCGTGGGGTGTACCCACGCTCTGTCTCGCCGTATCGGATCAATCCTTCAAGTCGTGGGAGAGGTGGCAAAGATGATATCCAGCCAGTCCTGCCAAGCGGGCGGCGGTCGCCTTGGCGTTGCTGTAAGCAGCCTTGCCGAGAGCGACGGTCTCTGCGGCGACGGGCTTGGCATCGGCTTCCACGGCCTTGCCCAGGTCGGAGGCAAACTGGACGCCCTTCTTGCCATTCTCGATGGCGGCCGCAGCCAGCTTCTTGCCGTCGGCGACGGTGGCGTCGGCAAACGCGACCCCGGTCGTCACTGCATCGGCGATGACGGGCTTGGCCTCGGCGATGGTCCGCTCGACTCGGGCGGTGGTCACCGGGAATTTCTGTCGGATCAAATCAATTGTCTGGCTCATCTGCGCTACTCCTTCGATGTATCTGTTTGTAGGTTTATGATAACGGGTCGTCTTGTAAACAGTTTGTGCAAAGTGTAAACAGGGTGTGTCCAAATCGACTATTTCGATAGGGACGAGAAGGGCCAGGATTCGCTGGTGCTGCCCAGGGCGTCGGACAGGAACTGCGTCTGCACCGACATCTCTTCGAGAGCGTCCTGGCGGGCCTGGTTTTCCAGATCGTGCAGGCGGCGGGTCATCAGCTCGGTCTGTTGTCGGAGCGAGGTTTTGGCAGTCTCAGCAAACTCCGCGTCCGGATTGCCCGTCATGGCCTTCAGATACCCTTCCAGGGTGGTGTCGGTGTACTCGCCGGCAATCTGCTGGGCGTGATGGAGTTCGACAGACCCTTGCCGCAACGGCGTATCGCCTTGCAAGAGCTTCATGCCACGCCGTCGCACCTCTGACAGCCCTACCATGCCCTCGGCATCCCAGTTCGCACACGTGGGCAGGTGGTGGTCGGCCTGGCCGCCCGGCATGGTGAACAGGATGGATTCGCCCGCGCTCTGCGCCAGGCAGATGTCCTGCGCGGTGACCAGTCTGGACGTCCCTTTGAAACCGAACCCGGCATCGAGGAGCGTCTGCACGTTGGCCTGCCGCTTGCTGTCCAGAGGATCGGCGGCCATCAAGCCCACGGCCCGCAGCACGGTCTGCAACTGCTGGGCATTCTGCACCGGCCGACCGTCCGTCGCACCGGGCACGAAGATCTGCAGGTTGCGCCCGGAGCGCTCAGCCAGGTAGGGAATCAGCCCGGGCGCCGAGGGAATGTCGTTGTTCATGGCGGTTCGATACTTCACGCCAGCCTGGGCGAGCTGCTCGAAGGCGTCCAGTTGCCGGGCATCGTCCGCCGGGCCCTCGACCAGGCGGTGGATTTCCGCTTCGGGCATGCCGGACATCCCAGCCTGGCGGGCCAGAAAGAACCGCAGGCGCTCCGGGTTGACCAGGTATTCGTTGGTCTGGCCGTCCGGCGACAGGCCGCGAACCTTCTGGCCCTGCAGAATCACGGCGTCGACCGCCTGTTCCGGTGCGACCGGCTGCCCGCCCAGCGTGAAGCGATACTGGTGCTCGCCCAGATACCCCGCCATCTGGCGGGCGATCTGGTGGGTCGGTGAAGTCTTCAGTGCGTCCATGGGATGTCGCTCCTTAGGTCTTTGGGGCTGGCTGCGATGTCGTTTGCAGGTCTTGGAGAGCCGTATCGAGTTTTTGCAGAGAGTCTGCCTTGCGCTGGTCGGCTTCATCCAGGCAGGCATAGACCGCTTGCAGCTTTACCCGCAAGGCGTCCGGATCGAAGTTCGCATCCTGCAGGTTGGCCACGTCGGACTGCAACCTGGCCGCCGTGTGGGTGACGACGTTCTCCACCGCTTTGTTGATGGCTCTCGTCTTGTCGAGAACTTCCTTCTGATGGTTGACGGCCACCTGCGCCGTGACGCCGACCTGCAGCGCGGCCACTGCCGTTTGGGTGGTGCGGTCGACTTCCTTCACCAGTTGCTTGTTGTTCTCTCGCAGGATGCCGTAGACCAGCTCGGCCTGCGCGTTGACGGCGACCTGGGTGGCCAGGTCCTGCGCCTTCTGTCGGATGTAGAACAGGCCATTCTTCTGCAGCGCGTCCGCCCGGCTGGGATCGGTGCTGGCGATGTCGCCGATCTGCCGCACCATCTCCTGGTCGGCAGCCTCGGCGATGGTCGACGCCACGCTCAGCTTCTCCGTCAACCCGTGCACGTGGCCCCGCTGCTGCTCCAGCAGGATGCAGTCTCGGCGCAGTCCGTCCTGGCCGCCGTACAGCTCCATGGTGATGGATTCGATACGGGAATGCGCCGATTCGAAGTCTTTCATGTACTCGGGCCGCACCTTGTTGGCGCCGAACCACTTGCCGATCAGCGGCACCCCATGCAGCTTGCCGAAGGCGTTCGACGGATCGATCTTCTCCAGTTCCTGTCGCAGGGCCACCAGCTTGTCCCCGACCTTGGACTCCGAGGCGCTCTTGCCGTGGTCGGTCATGGCCTGCCCGAGCACCCGCTGCGATACCCGCATGAACTCGTCGGTTTCCTGTCGGCCCAGGCTGCGGAAGTCATTGAGGCGCCGTTCGAAATCGGCCGAGTCGACGGGCAGCTTCACCAGGCCGCGCACCCACTCCCGGGCCTGCTCGACGGCGCTATCCTGCGCCACGGCCTGGGGGGCGGCCGGAGCCGTCATCAACTGGTAGATGCCGGGGTCGGGGGCGGGGGCTGTGCGGACCTCGTCCCGGGTCTCAAACAGGACAAAGGGAGCCGGCTGCTGTGCCCTGGCTGCAGCTACGGGCGGGGCCTGCCCACCGATGCCGTTCATGTTGGTCATAACCGCTAACCTGCTTCTCTTTATGCTGGATCACGGCGGTGAAACCGCGCCCTGCCGATCTGTCGAGAGCGTACCAGCACGGTCTTAACAAAACCTGAACACCGTGTGTCCGTCTTGTTAAGGACCTGGTCGGCCCGGTGCCCCATAATGGCTACAATCTCGGAGAGCGTGTGAGGACAGATAGATGGAAGCGTTGAGCGGACTGCGCCGCCAGGTTGAGAATTCTTTCGTCGGGTACCGACTGGCAGTCCCATCTGGGGAGGCCCCCCGGGAGCAGTTTCAGACGACTGCCCCGCAGGCGCTCAACCTGCAGGGCCAACTGGTGTACCGCATGGTGCTCGACCACGCCGCCCCCGGTTCCCAGGTCCAGGTGCGGCTCGAGAAGCGTGGCCTGGAGGATCTGGCCGGGCCCATCACCGGCTTTCCCCAGATCTCGCTGGAGAACGTCGCCGACCAGTTCCAGAACCTGTTGGACCGGGGCAACTCCGCTGCCTTGATGGCAGCGGGTGCCATGCTGCCGCCCACCATGACGGCGGCCCTGAGCGACCGCGGCTGGCTGCGGGCTGGCCTCAAGCTCAATCCCGCCAGCCCTGAGTTCATCAAGCGAGGCGACCATGTCGTGCCGGACCTTCGGCCGGCCGACGCCCCCCGCCCCGGCCAGTCTTTCTCTGGTTATGTCGGCAGCCTCGAGGCGCAGTCCGGCGGCATCATCGCCCGGCTGCACCAGAAGCCCGATTTATCGGACGCCTCCGCGGCCGTCAACCTCCTGTGGATTGCCAAGGACGGCGCCACCAAAGCGGTTCCCGTCCCGCCGGCCCATCCCACCCCGGCTGCGGCGGCCCAGAACGGACAACCCTCGGTGGCGAAGGCTGGAGAAACCACCCAGGCGCCAGCCGCCGCCCCGGCGCCGGCCGCTGAAGCGAAGCCTCTGACCCTTGAGGAGCGTCTCAAGCTGGTCGATGCACGGCTCAAGAAAATCGACGCCATGACGGGCTTGGAGGACGTCAAGGGGCAGGTCCACACCATGGTCAACGTGCTCGTCAACCGGGCACGACGAGAGGCCAAGGGGTTGAAGAACCCGGTGGTGAGCAACCACATGGTGGCGCTGGGTCCCGCCGGCACCGGCAAGACGACCATCCTGCGGGAGCTGGCCCTCATCATGAAAGACCTGGGCATCCTCGACAAGGGGCACCTGGTCGAGGTCACTCGGGCCGACCTGGTGGCTGAATTCGAAGGCCAGACGGCCGGCAAGACTCGCAACAAAGTGAAGGAAGCCTTCGGCGGCCTGTTGCTCATCGACGAGGCCTACAGCCTCTGCCGCGGGCCCAACGACATGTATGGCCAGGAGTCCATCGCCGAGCTGCTCAAGATCATGGAAGACGACCGCGACAAGTTTGTGGGCGCCCTGGCCGGCTACGACGACGAGATGCAGGCCTTCCTGGCTTCCAATTCGGGGTTCGAGTCCCGCATTTCGAAACGGATGAAGTTCAAGAGCTACACCACCCCTCAGCTCGTCGACATCTTCAAGGAAAAGTGCGAGCAGGGTGACTACAAGCTGGCCGAGGAACCGACGGAGCCGGGGGTGAAGAGCCCCAAGGCGGTGGTGGCGAAGCTGCTCGACGATACCCGGGCATACCTCGGCAGGAGGTTTGCGAACGGCCGCACGGCCCGCACCATCTTCGAGAAGGCGCTGGAGAACCAGGCCAACCGGTTTGCCCACGAAACCCGGGACATGTCGGCCGACGAGCTCCGCACCCTGACGGTTGAAGACCTGGAGTCCATCAAGCCGCAAGACCTCGGTTCCGAAGAAAAGGCCAAGGGCTCTGAGGCGAAAGCTGCTTCGTCCTCCTCTGGGGACGTTCCCGATGAACGCCTGGTTCAGGAGGTTCTCCAGCGTGTTCTTCTCACGCTGGTCCCTGCATTCGCCGCCCCCGGGGTGACCACCGAAGCGACCTCCGGCCAGTAACCTGGCGCCAGTCCCCTGTCCATCAGGGGCTTTTGGCGCGCTTTGGACCGAGCTTTGGAAAAACCTGTTCAAGACTTGGCAATCTTGTTCAGATTCTGTTCAGGGCCGCATGATACCCTAGGGTCAGATACAGAGTGAGTGTGAGCTTAGGAGGATTTCGGTCATGGATCCGATCAGCAAGAATGTTTTTTCTACGGGCGTTGCGGCGGGCAGCGGAGTGCGCCCCAGCCAGCCCACCATGCAGGCGGGTCCAGTTGACGCTATGGCTCAGGGCAGTGGACCTACCCCCGGTGTCTACAGCGCCGGCGCCGTCGCCAGAGCAGTTGCCACCGCCCCGCAGCCCGTATCGTACAGCGGCGCCCAGGCCGCCAGCCAGGCAGCCGCCGGCGTGGGCGTCAATGCCCCGGCCGTCGCGATGGCTGCAGGACAGTTCAGCTTGCTGGAAGAGCAGCCGCCCGTGCAGCAGCAGGCGCAGATTCCCAGCAACATGCAACTGGCCAACGGCCTGCAGATCACGGTCGACCCTGCTGAAGCGCAAGCATTGAGCCAACAGGTGCACGGCATGGTAGCCGACATGCTGAGCATGGACCCGGATTCGAAGGCTTTCAAAGACAAGATTGCCGCCGTGCAGAACATGGGCGTGGCAGACATTCAGCGCTCCGCCGGCATGTCGAACGACCTGCTCAACGGTTCGCTCAACAGCATCAAGGCGGGTGGCCAGCACAGCTCGCAGGTGGCGGGTGACCTGTTCAAGCTGCGGCGAGAGTTGGACCAGCTCAACAAGGACCGTCCCGTCGGCAAGCTGTCGAAGATCCCCGTCATCGGCGGCGTGGCCCGCTTCTTCGGCGGCAAGGTCGAAGACTACGTATCGAAGTGCACCTCGGCGCAGAGCAACCTCAATGCTATCGCCAAGAATCTCGACGCCGGCAAGAAGTTGCTGGAGACCGACAACAAGAGCCTCAAGCAGGAAGTTGCGAACATGGAGCAGTGCACCAAGCGGGTCACGCTCTTCAGCTTCGGCGTGCAGTTGATGGACAGCGAGTTGTCAAAGTCTATCGAAGAGATGAAGGCGACCGACCCGGATCGGGCGCAGCGGTTCGAAAACGAGTGCCTGTTCTACGTGCGACAGAAGTCGCAGGACCTCATGACGCAACTGGCCGTCAACATGCAGGGCCAGATGGTCTTGAACATCGCCCACAAGAACAACGAAGAGTTGATCAAAGGCGTGGAGCGCTGCGAAAGAACCACCCTGCCGGCCTTCCGCACCGGCGTGCTGGCGTCGGCCGCTCTCGACAACCAGAAGAAGGTGCTCGATGCCGTCACCGGCGTCAACGAGCTGACCGGCAACATCATCGCCAACACGGCCCGCCAGCTCAACGAGCAGGGCAAGACGATTCGGGAGCAGTCGTCGAGCACGACCATCGACCCGTCCAAGCTGAACGAGGCTTTCGACCAGATCTTCCAGTGCCTGGATCAGATCGACGGCTACAAGCAAAAAGGTCTCGTGGACATGAAGCAAAACGTGGACATGCTGGGTGCCCGTGTGACACAGGCTCGAGACCGCCTGGCGTCGCAGAAGCGAGAAGAGTCGGCTGGCTACTCCAACGGCAGCCGCTTCAACTAACCTGCCACGACCATTCGACAAGAGCGCTGCTCCGGCCGTGCTCTTGTCGCGTCTGAACTTCGCCGGGTGTTCTTCAGGAGGCTGATGCCGATGGTACGCGAAACAGCCGATTCGCTCATGGACAGAATCCGACTCAGCGTGTCGGCCGGTAGCCTGGAACCGCTCCTCAAATACCCCCCCATGGCTTTTTGGGTCGAAGCATCGGCTTGTGGTGGACGCATCGTCGACGATTGCGAGAACGTCATTCAGACTGGCACGCTGAAGTGTGAGAATCAAGACGATACGGTCGCCATCCAGTACGGCCCCGAGGGCACTCGGGTTGACCTCGATGACCATGCGGCGGAGCCGCACATGGTGCTGTGCAAACTCAACCGGCTCCTCGGCCCCGACTGGGAGATTCGGCTCTGCCTGGGCTCCCGCGGCCAAGGTCACCGTCTGGCCTTCGCCATTCTATCGCCAGCACGTTGGATGGAACTCCCACCCGAGACAGGAATACAGTTTTGCCCCCTGTCGGACCAACACGACTTCTTTACCGCGTCGTACTACATGCTGCCTGCCCCCGGCACCGTGTACACTTCGCTACTACTATATAGCACGCCCATGCCTATTGTAGGAAGTGTGTTGCACAATTGGTTGAATGCCCTGCCGGCCGACCTGAGGACGCGGCTGCCCTGGGACTATGTGGCGCCCATCCTCGCATACATCAAGGCCGGCGGGTTGATGGCGACCGATATGGAGAGCTGCCTGCCTCCGCCAGGATTTCTGGTTGACCCTTCGGACGCCGCGCGTCTGGCGTCGGCCACCCAAATCATCCATCTGCGCACCGCCCCGGGTTCCCACGCGCTGTGGACCGCCCTGGTTGCCGCCCGCTGCAAACAGGGGATGACCCTCGA
>DASYBA010000259.1:0-1783 GCA_036501005.1 Candidatus Xenobia bacterium
AAAGCCTGCCAGCTCTTTCCGGGCATACCGATGCTGCATGCGGCGCGGGCCCGGGCGCTGGCCGCGGGCGGCCTGCTGGCCCAGTCCATGGGCGCGTCGGATCAAGCCCTCGAGCTCGCCGAGCGCACCGGGCTGCAGGTCGCCTCGCTGTGGTTGGACCGGGCGGCGTGCCTGCTGGCCGACTCGCAGATGGTCACGGCCGGGTTCTGTCTCGACAAGGTGCGGGAGCTACGCCCCGACGATGTCGACTGGGAGCAGGAGATCGGCCTCGAGTTCCTGGCCTCGCAGTGTTGGAGCGAGGCTCTGGTGCCGCTCTCCCGGGTGGTGGAGCTGCGTCCGCAGCGGGCCTTCGCCTGGTGCATGCTGGCCCGGGCATGGCGGTGTCTGGGCCAGCCGCAACGGGTGGCGCGGGCCCTCGAGGCGGTGGAACGCATCAATCCCAACTACCCCGGACTCCAGGTAGAGCGGCGGGCCACCTGGCCCCTCGCCCTCGGCTACTGGCTCAAACGCATAGGAAAGGCGCTTATATCGAATGGCAAGACGTAGGGATATCGACATCCGCATTGCGCCGGACGGCCGGTTGGAAGTGCACGTCAAGGGCATGCCTGGCAAACAGTGCCTGGAAGTCAAGGCCATCCTGGAAAACCTGGTGGGGGGGCTCGAGTCGCAACGGCTCACCCCGGAATACTATGAGGCGCCAGAGCATGCAAGACTCAACCTCGAGCGCCGTTAGACTCTTCCGCCGCGAGGCGGCCAGTCGTGTGCTGGGCCCCGGGACCCGGGCCGTGCTGTGGGTGCAGGGGTGCAGCCTGGCATGTCCGGGCTGCCTGGTGCCTCAGTCATGGCCGCTGCGCCGAAGCGATACGCTCGAAATGTCCGTACAGGAGGTGTCGCAGTGGCTCCTCTCGATACCCGAAATCGAAGGCGTCACGCTGTCTGGCGGCGAGCCCATGCAACAAGCGGGCCTCCTGGCCGAGGTCTTGCGCCAGGTGCGCCCGCACCGGGACCTGGGGGTCGTCTGTTATACCGGCTATCGCTACGAGGCCCTCCGGCTGCCGTCCCAGAAGGCCTTGTTGGAGCACGTCGACCTGCTCATCGACGGCCCGTATCGACAAGATCTGCACGCCGACCTGTTGTGGCGGGCGTCGTCCAACCAGCGGCTTCTTTGTTTGACCAACCGATACGTCTTGCCAGCGGATCGCAGCGCGGGCCTGGAGTGGTCGTTCCAACCCGACGGCCGCATGGCCTTCGCGGGGGTTCCTCCCTGGCCAGACTATGTGGCGAGTCTGTCATGACATGTCCGCACTGCGCCTTCGAGAATATGGAGAACGAGGTCCATTGCTTCCGCTGTGGGCAAAGCCTGGATTTATCGGATGTAGACATCGTGCCTCGCCGCCACAATCTTTTGTGCGGGCGGCTGGAACGCTTCTGGAACCGCTCGGTCTTCCGTCCGGAGAAAGTGCAGGGACGACCGGCGCTGGCCGCTTTCCTCAGCATGGTCCCTGGTCTTGGGCATTGCATGGTCCTCGGCGATCCGAGGCGCGGGGCGCTGATGCTGGGCATCTACCTGACGACGGTCTTCGTGGCGTGGATGTCGCACCCCGCCGACGTCGGCTCCTGGGTCGGCCATCCCGACTGGCTGCTGGTCACCACCCAGGCTTGGGTGGCCTGCGACGCCTACCAGCGGCGCCGGCGCCAGGATGGGCACCGGGCCCTGCCGGTTGAACTGGGCCTCGTGAGCGTGGCCGCCATGGCGCTGTTCTATGCCGTGCCCCTGTATGCC
>DASYBA010000260.1:0-2612 GCA_036501005.1 Candidatus Xenobia bacterium
CAAGAAGGAAGACCTGCGGGGGGACACGGTGGGGAACCCCAGCCTGACGATGGACTACGTGGAAGAGGAAGAGGGCGGCGAGATCACCGGTCCCGTCCCCGGAGTGACCACCGAGCCGCACGACTCCAAGGGTTTCCAGCGCCAGCTCACCGCCGCGGTCACCCAGACCAACGGCCACAGCAACGGCCACAGTTCCGGCGCCTTGGCCACCGCTACGACCACGCTGGCCAACAAGATCCGAGAGGCCCGCATGAAGGGCTACGAGGGCGATCCGTGCGGCGGTTGCGGGTCGTTCACCCTGGTGCGCAACGGCGTCTGTATGAAGTGCGAGACCTGCGGCACCACCTCGGGTTGCTCATAAGCTTGAATCGCGAACACAGGTCCCAGTCGTGGGCCGGAGGCGTTAGCCTTCGGCCCTTCTTTTCATCCACACCAACGCCTCAGCCCCGAAAAGCTCCTCCCCGTCGACGACGACCCATTTGACCACGGCGGTGTCCAGGCCGCGGAGTTCCTTCAGGGACGCCCCGGTCAGCACCGCGCCATCGATCACAGCCTCGCCCATGGTGGCTCCATCCAGCGTGGCACGGGAGAGGTCGGTCCCGCTCAGCCAGGCGACCCCCAGGTCGGCCCCACTGAGGTCTGCGCCCGTCAGCACCGTATCATGCAGGCTGGAGCGGCGAAGATCGGTCCGGGCCAGGCTGGCGCCGTCCAGGCGAGCCTGGTCGAGGATGGCCTTGACCAGGATGGCCCCGTCCAGCTTGGCTCGCTTCATGCTGGCGCCAGACAGGTTCGCGGCATAGAGATCGGCGGTGCTCAGCAGGGCACCGTCGAGGTTGGCATCCAACAGCATGGCCTGGGCCAGCCGGGAGCCTCGCCAGTTGACGGCCGGGCACTGCAAGCCCTCGACCACCAGCCGCTCCCCCTCCTCCCCGTCTGACGAGAGCCACGCCTGGTGCGCCCAGAGCTTTTGTTCGATGGTCTGGCTCACGGGCGGAGGCTTCCTGCCCCGCTCCAGTACCGCTCGAAGTAGGCACGCGCAGCCGCGTAGGTGGGCCGGTCAGACGATGGTTCGAGCGTGGTCTCTGCCACTGGGTCGCTGATGACGTAGCGCCAGTGACTTCCCTCGGCGCGCACGACGGACAGCCGCAGCGGATTGTCGTCTGGGCTCAGTTCGACAAACGTATAGAGGGGCTGGGGAGGCTGGAACCCCTGGTAGACGTCATAGCGGGCGCCATTGAACTGAAAGTGGGCGCGTGGAAATCGAGTATTGGCGCTGAGCGAGCCATCGGTCCCCGCCTTCCACTTCACCACCAGGTCGTTGGCCAGGGCCTCCGCCTCGGCATCGTGCCCTGCCGACTGCTCGTCGCACAGCAGCTCGTCTTCCAGCCGCCAGTCTCCCGGGAGCAACCGGTGCACGTGGCGCAGATGCGTCACAGCCGCATCCCAGCGCTCCGCCCCTTCCGCCGCCTTGGCCGCCCCCACCAGCAGCTCGGGGTCCTCGGGCTCCACCTTCAGCGCAGACTCATAGGTCGCCAGGGCCTGCCGGTATTGATGGGCATCCAACTGCTGGGCCGCTTGCGTCGCCAGCGCGGCCACCGAAGGGGCAGCCAGTGCCACCCCTCCGAGGACCACGAGGAGCCCCCCCAGCCGGCGCATCTATTTCAAGGTGCGCAAGTAGGCGATGATGTCGCGTGCATCGTTCTGGTTGAAATGGAACCTCGGCATGGGCGGGTCGGCGTGCTCGCCGTGCTTGTCGAGGCCGGTGGTGAGGAATTTGAGGGCCTGTTCGTCCGTCCAGTGCTTGAGCCCAGCGATTTCGGGTGACTTCTTGGCCCAATGCGGCATCGGATGCAAGGGCCCAAAGTCGAGGGTGGTGCCGCACAGCTTGTGGGTTTGATCGAGCATCCCGTTCTTCAGTCGAGGGGTATGGCAGTCATTGCAGCCGGTGACGCTCACCAGATACCGGCCATGTTCGACCACGCCCCCCGCCGCCGGCACGTTCGGGCTCTGCGCCCAGGCGGCTGCCGCGCACAAGATGATGCCGACCACCATCAGAGTTTTTTTCATGCCTGTCCTCCTATAGCTTGCTTTTATCGATGACTTCCACCTTGGTAGGAATGTAGGGCGGCAGGCTCTTGCCGCCCAGCAGATTGACGGCCGACTCTACCGAGATGCGCCCCATCTCAGAAGGGTACTGCGCCACGCTGGCCAGCATGGTGCCCGCCTTGATCGCCTTGCGAGCATCGGCCGACGCATCGAACCCGACCAGCAGCACGTCCTTGCGGTTGGCCGACGACAGCGCCTCCAGGGCCCCCATCGCCATGACGTCGTTGCAGCAGAAGATGCCCTGCACCTCCGGATGCGCCTGCAGCACGTTCTGGGTCACGTTGAACGCCTTCTCCTGCTCCCAGTTGGCCGGCTGCGAGGCCACGATGTGGATGCCGGGATGGCGGGCGATGGCATCGTTGAAGCCCCCCTTGCGCTGGTCGCCCGTCTCGTGTCCTGCAAACCCCTCGATGACGGCGACGTTGCCGTGATCGTGCAAGGCCTGGGCCAGGTACTCGCCCGCCAGGTCGCCGCCTTTGCGGTTGTCCGACCCGATAAAGGTTTCG
>DASYBA010000261.1:0-4672 GCA_036501005.1 Candidatus Xenobia bacterium
CCCAGTGAAGCGAAGCGTAACGGCTGGGGGGCGGCAGCCCTCGAGCTAGAGGGTCTTTCAGCATCGCTCTAGAACGGCGCACTGGCAATGTGTGCTTGGGTCCTGTCCTCCCGGACGTTGGAGGACGACGTTCCCGTCGAGTGGGACGTCGGGGACGTCATTCTGGATCGCTACGAGGTAACCGGCCTCTTGGGTGAGGGCGGCATGGGCAAGGTCTACCGGGTCCATCACCGCCGGTGGGACCTCGACATGGCGGTCAAGAGCCCGCGGCCGTCTGCCATTGAAGAAATCGGCCTGGACCGCTTCATCCGTGAAGCCGAACACTGGGTTCACCTGGGCCTGCACCAGCACATCGTGGTGTGCTATTACGTGCGGGTGCTGGGGGGGGTGCCCCGGCTATTCACCGAGCTGGTTCCGGGCGGCAACCTGGCCCACTGGATCTACCACGGCGGCCTGTATGCCGGGGGCGGCGAGGCGGCCCTGCATCGCATCATCGACATTGCCATCCAGTGCGCGTGGGGCTTGCAGCACGCCCACGACGCCGGCCTCGTGCACCAGGACGTCAAGCCCGGCAACATCCTGATGATGGCAGACGGCACCGCCAAAGTGTGCGACTTCGGCCTGGCCGAGTTCGCCCGCGTGACCTTGACCAGCGGATCGGAGAGCGTGACGCCGTCGTACGCCTCTCCCGAGCAGATGTCGCGGCGCCCGGTCGGCCAGCCCGCCGACGTCTGGTCGTGGGGCGTGACGGTGCTGGAGATGTTCATCGGGCGCTACCTGCGGTGGGGCCCGGGGGCCGCCCAGGAGCTGACGGAGTTCCTGGCCTCGCGGCATGATCCTCGCCACCGGCCTGTCATGCCCACGCAGGTCATCGAGCTGCTGCGGTGGTGCTTCCAAGACAGCCCCTCGGCCCGCCCCTCCATGGCGGTGGTGGCCGAAACGCTCGTGGCCCTGTATGGCGAGGCCTATCCTCGCCCGCGGCCCGGTGAAATCGACATGCGGGCCGACCACCTCAACAACCGGGCGGTTTCGCTCATGGACCTGGGAGACGTCAGCGAGGCCCGCCGGCAACTGGACGAGGCCGTGCTGGCCGACCCCTGGCACATGTTTGCCTCCTACAACCGGGAGGTGCTGCACTGGCGTCTCGGCCGTGCCACCGACGAGGCCCTGGTGGAGCGTCTGGCCGAGCTGCACACGGCCCGATCCGAAGGCTGGTGGCTGCACTACCTGACCGCCTGCGTGCACGTGGAGCGGGGCGACCAGGACCTCGCCATCGAAGCCCTGCTGGCCGCCGAGCGAGAAGCGACCGACGCGGTGGCGGCCAAGATGGTGTCGAGGGTTCGCCAACAACTCAAGCCCGGGTTCCGCCTGCTCCAGACGCTGGCGGCCTCGGCGGCACTGAACGCCATCGTGGAGCTGCCCGACGGCCGAGTGGCGGCGGTGGACGATGGGGGCAACCTGTCCTTCTGGGACGTGACTTCAGGCAAGCTTCTGCGCAGCCTGCGGGTGCATCACGGCGCGGCCCACGACCTGTCTCTCTCCCCGGACGCAGGCTTGGCGGTGACCGCGGGGGCCGATAACAAAGTGTGCCTGGTGGACGTCCCGCATGGCCGCGTGGTCGCGACGCTTGCCCACAAGGAGCCCGTGCGCACCGCGGCGGTCGCATTCGAGGGCAAGCTCATCGTGACGGGCAGCGACATGGGCACGCTCCGCTTCTGGGATCGGCGAGGCAAGCTGCTCCGCACCCAGAACGCCCACGAGGGGGCCATCACCCGGGTTCGTCTCCTACCCAGCGCCGAGCAGGTGGCATCGGTCTCCGAAGATCGCCACTTTGCCGTGTGGGAGGTGGGTCACGGCGAGCAGATTCACGACGTGCAGGAGCACAGCGGCCCCGTCCGAGGACTGGCCATCTCGTCGGACGGCCAACGCGCCCTGACCGCCAGCGACGACGCCACCCTGCGGCTGTGGGACCTGGCCACGGGCCAGTGCGTGCGCGTCTTTTCCGGCCATCGGGCCACCGTGCGCGACGTGGCCTTCACGCCCGAGGGCGGGTGGGCCGTCTCGGTGGGCGAGGATCAGACGGCCCGGCTGTGGGAAGTCGCCAACGGCCGTTGCGCTCGCACCATGCGGGCGGGTAGCGGGTGGCTGCACGGCGTCACGCTCGACATGGAGGGGCAGCGGGCCATGATCGCCAGCTCGGACATGACCGTGCGGACCTGGCAACTGGCCTGGGAGACGCCGCGCACGCCCCCCATGGTGGTCCGGCCCCGCAGCAGCTCGGAACTCATCGACAATCGCCTGCAGTATATGAGCTGGTTGGACCTGGTGGATCGGCGGTGGACCGAGGGGCACCTGGACCAGGCCCTGGAGTCGCTCATCGAAGCCCGCCAGGTGCCGGGCTACGAGCGATCGCCCCGTTGCCTGGAATTATGGGCCACCATGCTGCGTTGCTCCATCCGGGTACGGGCCCAACGGGCCTGGCTGCTGCGATCCATGGCGGGCCACCACGGTCCGATGACGTCGGTCGCGCTGGACAATAGCGGTGACTACCTGGTCTCGGCGAGCGAAGACGCCACCCTGCGGGTGTGGAGGGTGGCCACTGGTGAGTGCCTCATGACCCTCATCGGCCAGGGCGGCCCGGTGCACCGCATGGTCTTGCAGGCCGATGGTGAGCGGGCCCTGAGCATTAGCGGCGAGGACGAGACCGTGGTGGTCTGGGACGTGCCGGGCGAGTGTGTGACGCACCGCCTCATGGGCCACCTGCGAAAGGTCCGCGGCCTGGCCATCACTCCCAACGGGCGGGTCGCCATCACGGCCGGCCAGGAGGGCCGGGTGCGGGTGTGGGACGTGGAGACCGGGGAGTGCACGGCCACGCTCCCTGGCCTGGGTGAGCACCTGGCCATCACGCCGGATGGCCGAGTGGCTGCCCTGGCCACCTTGGGGGGGCGGGTGCGCATCTACGACCTGCGCGCCAGCAAGTGTGTCCAGGTGCTGAGAGGGCACGAGGGTCAGATCCACCAGGTAGCGCTCACCCCGGATGGTCGCCTGGCCGTGTCGGCCGGGGAGGATGGGACCGTGCAGGTCTTCGATCTCGTGCGAGGTCGCCGACTGAATGTTCTCAGCGGGCACGACCGCAGCGTCCTGTGCGCCGCCGTGACGCCCGACGGCCGCCACGTCATCAGTGGTGGGCGGGATCGGACCCTGCGGGTGTGGAGCCTGTCCGCCCCGGAGGCTCCCCTGGTCCTGGTTGGCCACGGCGGTCCCGTGACCGACGTCAAGCTCAACGATGACGCCAGCCAGGCGGTCTGCGGCTCACACGACGGCCTGCTGCGGATCTGGCACCTGGATTGGGAGCTGAAGACCCATCCGGTGGCCATGTGGGACGAGAAGGCCGACGCGTGCCTGGACGCCTTCCTGTCTCAGCGCGCCCCGCACAAGGTGCGCCCCTTCGCCGACCACATCTGGACCGATCCGGAGTTTGCTGCGCTCGATCGAGACCTGGCCTGCTGGGGATTCGGCTGGCTCCATCCCGCCGGGGCTCGCCAGCGGGTGCTGAAGGTGGCGCCCGGTTGGACGGGACCGGCGGAGATCAAGCGGGCGGAGGTTCTCGACGAGGACTGAGTCGCTCGATTTCCTGCTGGATTTTATCGGCTTCCTCCCGGATGTGCTTGAGCAGTGGGATGCCGGACAAGGCAAACGCCTGGGCCTGATATTCCAGTTCGGCCAGGCGCTCCTGCAGTTTCGATAGCATCAGTAGAAGCACGTCGTCGTAGCTCTTCTGGCTGCTGACGAGAGAGTGCCAGATGGTGGCCTCTCTGTTCGATCCCGACGGCTTTGAACCGCTGTCGGGCGTCGCTGAAGTTATCCGGGAACGGTCGGGGGTCAGGTTGGCCGTATCGAAGGGTGCGCGACCGTGCAGAACCTGGCCGACGCGGTTCGAAGGCCGTCACCCGCACCGGAGCCGTACATGCCGACGTGCGGGTGCTGGCCGAGCGCGATTGTTCAGGCCCTGTTCGACCTCTGACCGGTCCTAGTGCTTGCTCCCTTGCGTGATGGCCCGCAACTCCTGCATGGCCTTTTCGATATCGGCCAGCGCATGCGCTTTGTGCTCGCCCGTGTCCTTGGTCGTGTCGGTTTGCAGAGTCTTCTTGGCTTGCTCCAGACGTGTGACGGTATCACTGACGGCGACGTTTTTCGACACCAGGGGCTTGGGACTCTTGGCCAGGGCGGGAGCGGCGAAGCTGGTCAGCAGGACGGCGCCGGCTAGCAGAGCACGAGTCAACATGAGAAGACCTCCTTGGGAAATCGTTGCAATAGATAATACCCACTTCGGAAGCTGGCGGCAACACACACAGGCGATCCACCTATCAACCCTGCTCCGACGTTGGCGGTTACTCATGGTAGTTGTCTACCACGCTCACGACTTCAAGAACCCGTTGACCGGCCTGGCTCCTGCTGGGAATCTTGGTCGTGACCGTCATTGTGGGTGTGCAGGTCGGACGGCGGTGGTCCTGAGCAGATGAGCTTCGAACCCGATTCGAGGGTGCCGTTCGTGGCCGCCGTGCAAGCGCTACTGGGGAGGGGCACGGTGGAGGCGGCTGTCGACACGCGGCTGAGCGTGCTTGCGGCGTGTGGGTGATTGGTGGAGACATCGAGTCTGACGCACGGCGTG
>DASYBA010000262.1:0-2663 GCA_036501005.1 Candidatus Xenobia bacterium
AGGACCCCCAGGACCAGCCAGCGCTTCACGCGACGGGGACGGTTTCCAGCCAGTCGGCCAGGTCGACGTCCGGCACCTTTCCGCCGGCCCGGCGGATCATGTTGAGCGCTTGCGCGCGATGTTGCGTGCCGTGGGAACACAACTGCAAGGCCACCACCCGCATGGGGAAGATGCGGTGCGTCGAGCCCCGGGCGATGATTTCAATCTCGCAGTTCAGATGCAGGTTGCGAATGCGATCCGAGCCCGCCTGGTAGCGGGGCAGGATGGTGTTCCAAGGTTCCGTCTCGACGATGGCTGGGAACGGCTCCCGCCGGCCTTCGTAGCTGTCGACCCACCAGCCCGGCGCATCGGCCATGTGGTGCATGATGCGGTGAATACTGCCCGGCCCGAGGGGGTGCTGAGCTTTGCGAGCCTCATCGGAAAGCTCCGAGGCGGCCTTGAAGACCTGGTTGAAGGCCCAGTCGCTGTAATCGAACCAACGGTCGACCGTATTCCGATCGACGCTGGGGTCGCCGCCGTGCAGGCGCATGACGAGATAGTCGACATTGGGGGGCTTCTCCACGCCGAGACGCTTGAGCATGTTGACGGCCTGCGCCCGATGGTGGATGCCGTGGTTGAGCACGTGCAGGGCGGTCAGGCCGCGGGGCATGGTGGCCGTATGGCCGCGCCGCTTGAATGTAAAAGAGCTGCCCAGGGAGCCTTCCGTCTGGGCGGCCACCCAGGCGTTGCGCCGACCGGCGGTGTCGAGGAAGCGGTCGCGCAGCTCCTCCATCTCGGTCGGGGGCTCCGCCTTGACGCTGAGGCCGTTCCAGCGGTTGAGCCAGACCTCCTCGGCTTCCCACAGATGCTGGAGGGTCTTGCGCAGGGAGCCCTCGCCCATCTCGAAAGGGGCGTCCAGATCGGCCTTGAGATCGTCCAGGAGACGATCCCGGGCCCAGTCGTTGAAGGTGAACAGTTCCGCAAGCGTTGATGGCAACATGGCCGACGGGTTCGGCGCTGACCGGTGCTACGCCTGCGCGAAAAAAGGGACGGCTCTCCCTGGACAGAATCCGGTCAGCATGAATACGACAACAACGCCTGCCGCTACCAACGGCGAACGACCTGTGGTGGCCGCCGAGCCACGGGTCGAGACTCCATACCCGCGCCGGGCCCAGTTCCTCGACACCCGCATTCCCGACCCCGACCCGGTGGAGACCGCGGAGTGGGCCGAAGCCTTTGACGACGTCGTCCTGCGGGAGGGGTCTGAACGAGCCCGCTTCCTCCTCAACACCCTGCTGAAGCGGGCACAACGGGGCCACCTGCGCCTCCCCGAGCTTGTCCAGACGCCCTACGTCAACACCATTCCCCCCGAAGAGGAGCCGCCGTATCCTGGCGACGAGGCCATCGAGCGCCGCATCCGCCGCATCATCCGCTGGAACGCCGTGGCCATGGTGCTGCGGGCCGGCCACTACGACGCCGGCATCGGCGGCCACCTCTCGACGTACGCCTCGGCCGCGACGCTCTACGAGGTGGGCTTCAATCACTTCTTCCGCGGCCGGAGCGAGCGCCAGACCGGCGACCACGTGTTCTTCCAGGGCCATTCCTCGCCCGGCATCTACGCCCGTGCCTTTCTCGAAGGCCATCTCGAACGCGATCAGATGGAGCACTTTCGACGGGAGTCGGCCGCATCCGGCTTGTCGTCCTATCCGCATCCGTGGCTCATGCCGAACTTCTGGGAGTTTCCCACCGTCTCCATGGGCCTGGGCCCCCTCAACGCCATCTACCAGGCCCGTTTCAATCGATATTTACGAGACCGGGGCATCAAGAACACCGACGATTCTCGCGTGTGGTGTTTCCTCGGGGACGGGGAAACCGACGAGCCCGAAGCCCTCGGCTCTCTATCGATAGCCGCTCGCGAGGGACTCGATAATCTCATCTTCGTGGTGAACTGCAACCTGCAGCGCCTGGACGGGCCGGTGCGGGGCAACGGCAAGATCATCCAGGAGCTGGAAGCCGTTTTCCGAGGCGCCGGCTGGAACGTCATCAAGGTCGTGTGGGGCCGCGAGTACGATCCGCTCCTCGCTGCCGATACCAGCGGCGTCCTGGTCAAGCGCATGACAGAAAGCGTCGACGGCGACTACCAGAAGCTCTCTATCGAAGGCGGCGACTTCATCCGTCTCAACTTCTTCGGCAAGGACCCACGGCTTCTGACCCTCGTCCAGCACATGTCCGACGATCAGCTCCGCCGCATGCGACGGGGGGGCCACGACTGCTACAAGGTGAACGCAGCCTACTACGCTGCCACGCAGCCCAATGGGCGGCCGACGGCCATCCTGGCCAAGACCATCAAGGGGTGGACGCTGGGTGAAGGCGCCCAGGGCCGCAACGTCGCCCACCAGATGAAGAAGTTCAACCAGAACCAGCTCAAGGTCTTCCGCGATCTGTTGGAGCTGCCGATTCCCGACGACCAGTTGATGGATGCCCCGTTCTATGCGCCGCATCCGAAGTCCGTCGAAATCGAGTACCTGCTGGAGCGGCGCCGAGCCCTGGGCGGGTTTGTGCCCCGTCGAACGGTGCGGCCCTTGCAAGAGGACGTGCCGACCGCCGACAAGTTCCACGATCTGTTGAGCGGCTCGGGCACAATTGAAGTATCGACCACCAAGGCCTTCGCCAAGATGCTGGCC